>NZ_JBSWYY010000029.1:0-38643 GCF_056161325.1 Alteromonas sp. ABE4_545 | reverse complement strand
GAACCCAACACTCGAACAATAAAGCTGCTATAAAAAATATCGCGATCGCAGCCTTCGGCTGCTAGAAAAAATAAACCCCTCTGAAAAAAGAGGGGTTTATCATCAATCTGAGGCCCTGTTTTTAACAGGGCCTTTTAGTAACTAAACGAAATAAGTGTTTAGAACTGATAGGTTGCGGTGAGTGAAAAGGTGCGACCTTCTGATGGCTTCACTACCACTGAGTCGAATAAGTCCGCAGAGGTGTAGTATTCTTCATCGAGTAGGTTATTGGCTTTCAACATCACCGACACGGGGCCATAGGCGTAGCCAACAGAGCCGTTCCATATGGTGTAACTTGGTAACATCACTGTTTGCATAATGTCGGTATACGTTGAATCTACCCACGTCATACCAATGCTGGCTGAAAACTCACCGCCTACGAGTTCTTGCGCCCAGTTAGCGTAAACACTGGCGATATTGTCTGGTAAGCCACCGCGCTCAAGCTCAACACCTTGACCGACGAATGCAGACCGATCTCCAGCAATACGACCACCGTACACTTCCCAGGCCTCAAGGCCGTTTTGTGCGGCGAAATCGGCACCATTGATAACCGCCAAAGCACCATCACTGACTTCGGTAGTTTTTGTGTGTGTAGCTGTACCTAAAACAGACAAGTTATCGGTAATCAAAGCTCTGAATTCAAATTCATAGCCTTCACCAAATACCGCGACTAGTGCGTTGGTTTGGCTGTCGCGGAAGGTTTTATCTTGGTCATAATACGACAGAGCAGTGTAGAGTTTACCGTCCAATAAATTCATTTTTACGCCGACTTCAGTTAGCGTAGATTCTTGCAAATATTCACTGTTGTCCACGGTAGTGGGTACAATACCGCCCAATTGGTTAGTACTCAGAGAGTTTGAAACTGCATGAGTTACGTAAGGTACAATGCCGTCGAAATTGTAAGATACGCTTAGGTTGTAACTGAATGCGTCGTCATTGCCTGTATGTACGCCATCGCCTTGTGCTTCGCCAAAATAGCTAACCCATGTGTCTTCGGCTTCAACATCGAAGTAGTCGTAACGGCCGCCTAAAAGTACGCTCAAATCGCCAAAAGCGATGTCTGTTAAGAAGAACAGGCCGGTATTTTTGGTGATTGATTTATGGCGTTCGTTGAAATTTCGAAGTAGGGTGCCGTCGATGCCGGTAGGGTTACCTTCATCATCATAAACAATGGTGGCATATTCGTATGGGTCCCATACTGCGGGAGAAATACGGTCGTTTGCCGTTGGACCGACTGAAATGTCACGGAAATCGAATGTTTCGTCAAACCATGCTGCGTTGTTGTATAAATCTTCGTAGCGGTAGTTTGCTCCGACAATAGACTGGGCTTCAACCTTATCAAATTCAATATCAAACGAGAGACTCGTTCTTAGTTCAAATAGGTTCGAGTCGGGGTATAGTGCGGTAAACCCCCAGCTTTGGTATTTGGTGTGGTCCATGTAGTCATAAAAGGCTTCATTTTTCCACGTCATACCATTGTCGAATTCGTGAGTCACATCAAAGTAGGCTGTGATAGCTGTTGTATCGGCGTAGTCATGCTCGTCGATAAAGGTAGTGCGGTGATCAAGTTGTGTGGTGCCCACGTTGGTTAACACAAATGGGTTATCAAGGGTGCGGTCTGACAAAAAGTTACCAAAGCCACCAGGACAAGAAAGGTCGAATCCATTGTAGGTCGCATTGCCTTCGCCCGCAGCTGCCGCACTACAGAAACTCCCGGTGTTTGAAAATGCGTTATTCAGATAACCAGGTGCAAATGGGGCAATAAAAGCAGACTCTTGTGGAAGTAGGGTGTCTGCGCCTATGGTGTTGTCTGAGTTAAGTGTTTGGGCTGAACCAGTGATGTAGGTGCCATTATCAATTAAATCTTGCGTAACGCGGTTCCAGCCAGGAACCTGAATACTGTCTGTTTTTTGGTATTGAATACCAAACTCGATGGTAGTGCTGTCACTCCAATCAATGTCTACTGCTGCTTGTACAAGTTCACTGCTGGGTTCATAACCGCGAAAGTATGATCCCGAATCTTCTACTTCTGCGAAGAAGTTAATGCCGCCATAACGTTCACCGAGCTGAAAGGGAATAGCCAGACTACCTGAGATAATTTGTTGATCATACGATCCAACGGTTGCTGAGATATCACCTGTAACCGATTCAATATACTTACTGCCATCTACTTTTGCCGATTTTGGAATGTAGTTTAATTGGCCGCCAACACTGCCACTGCCATATAACGGCGAAACTGGGCCTCGCATAATTTCTAATTTTTCGGCGCCGCGAATAATCGTGTTAAATGCCCCAGGGTTAGCTATGCGTCTAAAGCCTCTGAAATAGTTGTCGGCAGGTTCCCCACGTATATCCATGGCCCCTTTAATACCGAAAAATGAACTTGTAAAAGCGCCTGGTGTTAGGCGTACTAGATCATCGACGCTACGTAACGCAAATTTATCGACTAAGTCTTCACTGACTTCCGTAATTGAACGCGGTGTTTCATAAAGGCTTTTATCCAAACCGAAGGCGCTGCTGCTATCTTCCGTTGGCATTAGCCCGTAACTGTCAGTTCGTTTACCTGTGACGTCGATTACTTCAACTTCGCCTTCTTCTTGAGCGTTTGCTGATTGCATGACAAATACCGACATTGCCATGGCTATAGCGAGGCTGAGACGGTGAGGTTTACATTCCCATTGTTTCATTTTTGTGTTTCCAAGTTGTGAGTGATTATCCATAGTGCATGGAAACCAGCATGGAGCATCTTTAGTGCCAAAAACTTGACCATGTGGTCTATAGGTATGGGAAATAGGTGAACAAATAGCGCAGAGAAATATATAAGATTAAACTAAAGTTAGATAAAAATCAGGGTCTTGCGTATAAATTTGGGTGCGACGTAACGCCTAAAATTAGCGATGAAAAAACAAAAAATAAATGAAGAGTCAGTTTTTTGTCAGGTAAATTCAGAGAGTGTAAATTTTTGGTGCGTGACAATTTGCACTATTTGTAAACACACCGTGCTTAATTTTAGTGAAACGATCGTTTCATCGATGGGCTTTCAGTTAGACGATCCACAAAGATAAAAATTAATAATTCACTTTAATTTTGCAGTCAGAAGTAGCGTAACAGCAACAAGGTAATATTTCGTCGTCGTCAATAAAGGCGAGGGGATCAGTCGTGTACTCCACGGAACCAGACAGTAGCGTTGTGCGACAAGCGCCACAAAAACCATCTCGACATTGGTAGTGGATATGGATTTTATTGGTTTCGAGTGTTTCCAGCAGGGTTTGATTATCTGCGGTTTCAATGGTCGTCACATCGAGTATTTCAATGCGACGACCACCAGATGCGGCTTTCATCTAATAGATTAGAGTTCGAAGTCGGCGAAATCGTCTTCGCTTACCGCAGAATCAATTTGGCCCACTAAGTATGAGCTAATTTCAGATTCTTGCGGTGCAACCTGTACGTTGTCTGAATTTAAGTAATTATTCATCCAAGGTAATGGGTTACTTGTCACGTCATAAGGTTGTCCCATGCCGATAGCGGCCATGCGGTGGTTCGCAATGTATTCCACGTACTGGCAAAGAATATCTTTGTTCAAGCCAATCATTGAACCGTATTGGAACAAGTATTCCGCCCACTGCTTTTCTTGCTCAACCGCTTTCATAAAGATCGCTTTGGCTTCGTCTTTACACTCTTCGGCGATCTCTGCCATTTCAGGATCGTCTTTACCTTTCGCCCATAGGTTCAAGATATGTTGTGTAGAAGAAAGGTGAAGGTTCTCGTCGCGGGCAATGAGGCGAATGATTTTAGCGTTACCTTCCATCAACTCACGCTCTGCAAAAGCAAAGGTACACGCGAATGACACATAAAAACGAATCGCTTCGAGGGCATTGACCGAGTTCATGCACAAGAATAGTTTTTTCTTTAATTCGCGCTGATTAATAGTGTGGGTTTCACCATTAACGGTATGTACGCCTTCTCCCTGTGTTTGCCACAATTGAGTCGCAAAGATGAGGTCGTCATAGTACTTTGAAATATCCGTTGCGCGACGTTTAATTTCGTCATTCACCACGATATCTTCGAAGATTTCGCTTGGATCAGAAAATAAGTTACGCAAAATGTGGGTGTAAGAGCGTGAGTGAATGGTTTCAAAGAAAGACCATGTCTCAACCCAAGTTTCTAATTCAGGCAATGAAATAATAGGCAAAAAAGCAATGTTGGGGCTTCGACCTTGTACTGAGTCGAGCAGGGTTTGATATTTCAGGTTTGAAATAAAAATGTGTTTCTCTGGGTCGGTGAGCTTTTGAAAGTCAACGCGATCGCGAGATACGTCAACTTCTTCTGGACGCCAAAAGAAACTGATTTGCTTCTCGATAAGTTTCTCAAAAATACTGTGTTTCTGTTGGTCGTAACGGGCAACATTTACTGGGTTACCAAAAAACATTGGTTCGACTAATGGGTTCACACTTTCTTGGTTAAAAGTCGTGTATTTCATCGCTCTCTAATCACTTATTTGCTAAATACGAACATTACGTTAAAAACAGGGGCAGGGTGCATGCTAAATTTTGCATGCACCGCCAGCACAATCGTCATCTTCCTCAATCACCACTTCTTGGGCTTGAGGCTTCTGCTCTTGCTGTTTTACTTCAAGAGAAGCGGTATCTGCCGCGCCGTCTCGCGTGTTGTGATAATAAAGCGTCTTCACACCAAGTTTGTAAGCGGTAAGAAGGTCTTTTAACAACAAACGCATTGGCACTTTGCCATTTTCGTATTTGCTTGGGTCGTAGCTTGTATTAGCAGAAATGGTTTGATCAACAAACTTCTGCATAATGCCACAAAGCTGCAAGTAACCGTCGTTAGAAGGGATATCCCACAATAACTCGTACTTGTCTTTCAAGCGCTCGTACTCAGGCACTACTTGCTTCAACACACCATCTTTACTCGACTTGATACTGATGTGGCCACGCGGTGGTTCAATACCGTTTGTCGCATTTGAAATCTGTGAAGAGGTTTCTGAAGGCATCAATGCAGACAGGGTTGAGTTACGCAAACCGTGCGTTTTGATTTCTTCGCGAAGCGTTTCCCAATCTAGGTGTAATGGTTCATTACAAATGCTGTCTACATCTTTCTTGTACGAATCGATAGGCAAAATACCTTGAGAGTAGGTGGTCTCGTTGAACTTCGGACACGCGCCTTTCTCTTTCGCCAAGTTGTTCGAAGCTTTTAACAAGTGATATTGCATGGCTTCGAAGGTTTTGTGGATCAAGTTGTTCGCACTGAAATCTGAATATTTAACGCCATTTTTTGCTAGGTAGTAAGCAAAGTTGATCACACCAACACCCAATGTACGACGATTCATCGTCGCATTGTATGCTGCTGGAACGGGGTAATCTTGATAATCCAAAAGGTTGTCTAGTGCACGTACAGCAAGGTCTGATAACTCTTCAAATTCATCAAGTGATTGAATTGCGCCAAGGTTAAACGCTGACAACGTACAAAGGGCAATTTCGCCTTCTTCGTCGTTAACATGACTAAGCGGTTTAGTTGGCAAAGCAATCTCAAGACACAAGTTGCTCTGGCGTACAGGCGCTACTTCAGGGTTAAACGGACTGTGTGTATTACAGTGGTCAACGTTTTGCAGATAAATACGGCCAGTGCTTGCACGCTCTTGCATAAACAAGCTGAATAATTCCATCGCCTTAATACGCTTTTTACGAATGCTTTCATCTTGTTCGTATTTCACGTAAAGCGCTTCAAATTTGTCTTGGTCAGCGAAAAATGCGTCGTATAAACCTGGTACGTCTGATGGGCTAAACAAAGTGATGTAGTCGTCTTTCATCATGCGCTGATACATCAACTTGTTGAACTGTACACCGTAGTCTAAGTGACGAACGCGGTTTTCTTCTACACCACGGTTGTTTTTCAATACCAACAGTGATTCTACTTCCATGTGCCAAAGCGGATAGAACAGGGTAGCGGCGCCACCGCGAACACCACCTTGAGAGCAGCTTTTTACTGCCGTTTGGAAGTATTTATAGAATGGGATACAACCCGTGTGGAAAGCTTCGCCGCCGCGGATAGGGCTACCTAGTGCGCGAATACGTCCTGCGTTAACACCGATACCGGCGCGTTGGCTCACGTATTTTACAATGGCACTGGCTGTTGCATTAATTGAATCTAAGCTATCGCCTGTCTCAATGAGTACGCATGAGCTAAATTGACGCGTTGGTGTACGTACACCGGCCATGATGGGCGTAGGCAACGACAACTTGAAAGTAGAAGCTGCATCGTAGAAACGACGGATATAACTCAAACGAGTGTCTTTGGGGTAGTTTGCAAACAAGCAAGCTGCAACGAGAATATATAAGAACTGCGCACTCTCGTAAATTTCACCCGTTACACGGTTTTGAACTAAATACTTACCTTCTAACTGTTTCACTGCCGCATAGCTGAAATTCATATCGCGCCAATGGTCGATATAAGAATCCATTTCTGCGAATTCTTCAGCCGAGTAGTCTGCTAACAAGTGCTCATCGTATTTGCCGTTTTCAACCATCTTCTTAACGTGATCGAAAAGCGCAGGCGGTTCAAAATCACCGTAGGCCTTTTTACGTAAATGGAAGATCGCTAAGCGCGCAGCAAGATATTGATAATCTGGTGCATCAGTTGAGATTAGATCTGCCGCAGACTTGATGAGAGTTTCATGAATTTCTTCAGTTTTAATACCATCATAGAACTGAATTTGAGCTTTGATTTCTACCTGAGAAACAGACACATGTTGTAGGCCTTTAGCAGCCCACGTAATAACCTTGTGAATTTTTTCCAGATCGATGGGCTCTTTAACACCGTTACGTTTAGTGACAGTTAGATTATTGTTCATTATTTACTGGCCGTTATCTGTTAGCGCTTGAAGCGAGGGCATCAATGCCCAGTTTATCGTTTTACTGTTTTTTCTTGCCGTCGGATCGGACGGATCTGAATCGCGCTCTGATGACACTCTGTATTAAGAGAGTTGTGCGTCCGTTTCAGAATAACCACAAGATAGTGAGGTTTGAGCCGTAATGCAACCCAACATCTGGTGGTTATTCAGCCAATTAGACCGAGTCTAAATTCAGGTTAGTGTTGACTCACTTGAGAGTCTTTGATCTACCGTCGTTAAATCAAATGCAAGAAAAAAAATCTTTTTTTGTGATCGTTAAAACAATTTATTACAAAAAATCACTGTTTATAAAATCACGATATATAGTGTTACTATTTGTTTAATATCACTAGATGTTGTGTTAACTATTCAGGTGCAACACAATGCAGTAAATAGTTTACGTCAACGTTTTTATCTGAAAGGTAAAAGGTTTGCATCACGGGATCCATATGTAGCCCGGTGATATCGCGTGCAAACAGATCCGCCTGATCCGTCATCCGCATCAATTCTGAAGGCTTAATAAAGCGGCCGTGATCATGGGTGCCTTTAGGCACTAAACCCAACAGATATTCAGCACCGACAATGCCCATGAGATAAGACTTTATATTGCGGTTTAACGTAGAAAAGAATACATGGCCACCCGGTTTAACCAGTTTGGCGCAAGCCGCGATGATGGAAGCCGGGTCGGGTACGTGTTCGAGCATTTCAAGACACGTTACAACGTCGTATTGGCCAGCGTGTTCTTCTGCGAACACTTCTGCAGGTATACAGTGGTAATCAACCGCCACGCCAGACTCCAAGCCGTGTAGCTTGGCAATTTCTAATGACGCTTCTGCCATGTCTAAACCCGTGACATGAGCGCCGGCTTTTGCCATTGCCTCTGCAAGAATGCCACCGCCACAGCCGATATCGACCACTTTTTTGTCGAAGAGACCCTTTGCGTGCAGTTCGATGAAATCTAAACGTAACGGGTTAATAAGGTGGAGAGGTTTAAATTCACTTTCAGGGTCCCACCAACGGGCAGCAATCTCACTGAATTTTTCTATTTCTTTATGATCAACGTTTGCCATTATGTATTCGTTCTGTCCATAAATTGCGATCAGGGCGATCGAGAGCTTCTTTATGGCGTATAAACATACCTTAAATTAGCCGCAAATGGGACGGCGTATTTCAATATATTCTGTTAGCTGAACAAATTTTATTCGCTCAACACATAAGTCGAAGATTATCGAGATTAAGCGCTACATAATTCCGTTCACCGATGTTATAGTCATGGGTTACTACTATACCCATAATAAGCGATCGCTGCCGACTAAAGCAGTTTGTTCGAGACAGGATTCGAGCAAGAAGGCGGTAAGTGACAAACCTAATAAGGGACCAAGCAGTTTATGACTGATAACGCTAAAGAAATTCTCCCCGTCAATATTGAGGAAGAGCTAAAGAATTCCTACCTTGACTATGCAATGAGCGTTATTGTTGGGCGCGCCTTGCCCGACGTAAGAGACGGTTTAAAGCCAGTGCATCGCCGCGTATTGTTCGCGATGAATGAACTGAAAAACGATTTTAACAAGCCATACAAAAAGTCTGCCCGTGTGGTGGGTGACGTAATTGGTAAATATCACCCACATGGTGACTCTGCGGTTTACGACACAATCGTTCGTATGGCTCAGCCATTCTCACTGCGCTACATGTTGGTTGATGGTCAAGGTAACTTTGGTTCTGTTGATGGTGACTCAGCAGCAGCAATGCGTTACACCGAAGTGCGCATGGCAAAAATTGCCCATGAATTACTTGCTGACCTCGAAAAAGAAACAGTAGATTTTGTACCTAACTACGACGGTACAGAGCAAATCCCAGAAGTATTACCGACAAAAGTACCCAACTTGCTAGTAAATGGCTCGTCAGGTATTGCAGTAGGTATGGCAACTAACATACCTCCACATAACCTAACGGAAGTGATTAATGGGTGTGTGGCGTTAATCGAAGACCCATCAATCGGCATTGAGCAATTGATGGAGTACATTCCCGGCCCAGATTTCCCAACTGCTGCCATGATCAGCGGTAGAAAAGGTATCGACGATGCCTATCGCACTGGGCGTGGAAAGATTTACCTTCGCGCCAAAGCAGAAATCGAAACAGAAGATAACGGTAAAGAAACCATTATCGTTCATGAGATTCCTTATCAGGTTAACAAAGCTCGCTTGATCGAAAAGATCGCAGAGCTAGTTAAAGAGAAGAAAGTAGAAGGGATTTCGGCTCTGCGCGATGAGTCTGATAAAGACGGTATGCGCATTGTTATTGAAGTAAAACGCAATGAGTCTGCGGAAGTTCTACTTAACCATTTATACGCCAATACCCAGCTGCAAACGGTATTCGGTATTAATATGGTGGCATTGGACAACGGTCAGCCAAAAGTCTTTAACCTGAAAGAAGTATTGGAAGCCTTTGTTCTTCACCGTCGTGAAGTTGTTACACGTCGTACGGTTTACGAATTACGTAAAGCCCGTGACCGAGCTCACGTATTGGAAGGTTTGGCCATTGCGTTGGCTAACATCGACCCAGTTATCGAGCTGATCAAGGCTTCACCAAGCCCTGCTGAAGCGAAGAAAGGCCTAGTTGCACAAGGTTGGGATTTAGGTGATGTTGCCGAAATGCTTGAAAGAGCCGGTAACGATGCTGCTCGCCCAGATTGGCTAGAGCCAGAGTTTGGTATTCGCGACGGCAAATACTACCTGACTGAGCAACAGGCTCAGGCGATTCTTGACCTTCGTTTGCACAAACTGACGGGTCTTGAGCACGAAAAAATCTTGGGCGAGTACAAAGAGTTACTCGAACAAATCGCCGAGTTACTTCACATCCTAGGTAGCCCTGAGCGACTAATGGAAGTGATTCGCGAAGAACTAGAAAAAATCCGTGATGAATTCGGCGATGAGCGTCGTACTGAGATTACAGCGGCAAGTCACGATATTGATATTGAAGACTTGATTGAACAAGAAGACGTAGTGGTAACCTTGTCTCACGAAGGCTACGTGAAATATCAGAAGCTTTCTGATTACGAAGCACAGCGCCGTGGTGGTAAAGGTAAAGCTGCAACTCGTATGAAAGATGAAGACTTCATCGAGAAACTGCTTGTTGCAAATACTCACGATCATATCTTGTGCTTCTCTACACGCGGTCGTTTGTATTGGTTGAAGGTTTATCAATTACCACTGGCTAGCCGTAATGCACGTGGCCGTCCGATTGTGAATATTCTGCCGCTAGAAGCCGATGAGCGTATTACTGCTATCTTGCCAATTAAAGAATTCACTGAAAACAACTACGTACTCATGGCAACAGCCAATGGTGTGGTTAAGAAAACCGATTTGAGTTCATACTCTCGCCCTCGTTCAAGCGGTATTATTGCTGTTAACCTCAACGAAGGTGACGAATTAATCGGGGTAGCGATTACCGATGGCAATGACGACATTATGTTGTTCTCTGACGAAGGTAAGGTGGTTCGCTTTAACGAGAAAGCGCGTGATTCTGAAACGGGCGAAGTGAAGCGCGACCCTGAAACCGGTGAAGAGATTCTGGCACTACGTCCAATGGGCCGTACTGCAACAGGTGTTCGTGGTATCAAGCTGCAAGAAGGTCAGCGTGTGGTATCACTCATCGTGCCTCGTGGTGATGGTGCTATTCTTACCGCAACGGAAAACGGTTTTGGTAAGCGTACGCCGCTAGCTGAATACCCAGCCAAGAGCCGTGCTACACAAGGTGTAGTATCAATCAAGGTAACAGAGCGTAACGGTAAAGTTGTTGGTGCTGTTCAAGTTGATGAAAACGACGAAATCATGTTGATCAGCGATATGGGTACGCTTGTTCGTACTCGTGTGAGCGAAGTCTCTACGGTTGGTCGTAACACACAAGGCGTTCGATTGATCCGTACCGGTGAGAATGAAAGCGTTGTGGGTCTTCAACGTATTGAAGAAGTTGAAACCGACGAAAAGTTTATTGAAGACGGGGAAAACACCGTTGAAGAAAATGCTGCCGCAGATCAAACGACTGACGGCAATGAGCAAACGACAGAAGAATAAAAGCGAGGGCTTCCCGCTTAGGCAGGAAGCGTAGTCGTCATAATCCAACAAGCGGCTTAAGCCGCTTGTTTTTTCATAGCCACACTTCGTTTTTTATAAACGGTTTGTGGATGTGTCATTAAAGGTGTTGAACAAAGCTCATGAAAAACGTGTTTAATTTTAGTGCTGGGCCAGCCATGCTACCCGCACCTGTAATGGAACTGGCTCAATCTGAGTTTACTAACTGGCATGATACCGGTTGTTCTATTATGGAAGTCAGCCACCGTGGCGCTGACTTTATTGAAATCGCCGCGCAAGCGGAGCAAGATCTTCGCGACTTGCTAAATGTCCCAGACAATTACAAGGTGCTGTTTTCTCAAGGCGGTGGCCGAGGTCAATTTGCCGCTGTACCGCTAAACTTGTCAAAACCTGACGACCTATCACTTCACTTAGTGACTGGTTCTTGGTCTAAAGGTGCAGTGAGCGAAGCCAGTAAGTACAACAATGCGCAAGTCATGGGCGAGTCGGTTGAACAAGATGGCTTGCGTTATGTACCACGCGTTACAGAATCTCAGGTAGATCAATCCGCTGCTTATCTTCACTTTTGTCCAAATGAGACGGTAGACGGTGTTGCTTTTGATTGGTTGCCTGAATCTGGCAAAGTGCCACTTGTAGCCGATATGTCTTCTACTATTTTGTCTCAGCCACTAGACGTATCTAAATACGGTGTGATTTATGCTGGCGCACAAAAGAATATTG
The DNA here is from genome assembly GCF_056161325.1 of Alteromonas sp. ABE4_545. NCBI lineage: Bacteria > Pseudomonadati > Pseudomonadota > Gammaproteobacteria > Alteromonadales > Alteromonadaceae > Alteromonas > Alteromonas sp. ABE4_545. The sequence continues at coordinate 26,889 of NZ_JBSWYY010000029.1, read as the reverse complement.
GTCCTTCAGGTCTAGCCGTAGTGATTGTACGCGACGACCTTATTGGTCAGTCTCAGAACGTTATCCCATCAATTTTTGATTATGCCTTGATGGCGAACAACGACTCTATGTATAACACACCTCCCACGTTCTCATGGTATCTGGCTGGTTTGGTCTTTAAGTGGATCAAAGAGCAGGGTGGTACAGAGGCTATGGCAGCAAGAAACCAAGCGAAAGCTGAACTGCTGTATGGTGCAATCGATGGTTCAGGTTTCTATCGAAACACTATTCACGCTGAAAACCGCTCACGCATGAATGTGCCATTCCAACTACATGATGCAAACTTGGATAAAGTGTTCCTTGAAGAGTCTAAAGCCGCTGGATTGCTAGCGTTAAAAGGTCACCGTTCTGTAGGCGGTATGCGCGCAAGTATTTATAACGCTATGCCAATCGAAGGTGTTCAGGCGTTAGCTGATTTTATGAGTGATTTTGAGAGGCGCCACGGATGAGTCAGGTCGAGCAGTTAACCTTACACCCAGTTGCATCTATCAGTGGTACGGTAAATGTACCGGGTTCAAAAAGTTTGTCTAACCGAGCGCTCTTGCTTGCGGCCCTTGCCGACGGCGAAACATTAGTTACTAACTTACTAGATAGTGACGACATTCGTCATATGCTCAATGCACTCACCGAACTAGGCGTGAGTTATTCCCTTAATGAAGACCGTACTGAGTGCCGCGTAACCGGCTTAGGCGGTGTTTTCACTACCGATAGTCATAAATCACTGTTCTTGGGTAACGCAGGAACGGCAATGCGTCCTTTGTGTGCGGCTTTAGCTGCATCCAATGTTGATGTTACCCTAACCGGCGAGCCTAGAATGGAAGAGCGTCCTATCGGTGATTTAGTTGATGCCCTTCGACAAGTGGGCGCGTCGGTCGACTATCTTAAAAATGATGGGTATCCACCGCTTCATATTAAGGGTAAGTGGCTTCAAGGTGGTGACATGACTGTTGATGGCAGTGTGTCTAGCCAATTCCTCACTGCCGCACTCATGGCAGCACCTCTGATGGAAGGTGAGACACGCATTCATATCAAGGGTGAGTTAGTCTCTAAGCCTTATATAGATATTACCCTAGACACAATGGCGAAGTTTGGTGTTACCGTTGAAAACCAAGACTATGCGCATTTTGTCATTCCTGCGGGTCAGCGCTACGTTGCTCCAGAACGCTTTTTGGTTGAAGGTGATGCATCGTCGGCGTCTTACTTCCTTGCGGCAGGTGCAATTAAGGGCGGTACGGTTAAAGTAACGGGCATTGGTAAAAACAGTATTCAAGGCGACATCCGATTTGCCGATGTGCTTGAAGCGATGGGCGCAAAGATTGAGTGGCATGACGATTGTGTGATTGTTCATGGGCAACCGCTTAAAGGTGTAGATTTAGATATGAATCACATTCCTGATGCAGCCATGACCATCGCCACAACCGCACTCTTTGCAGAAGGCACCACAGCAATCCGCAATATTTATAACTGGCGAGTGAAAGAAACCGACCGCTTAAATGCGATGGCGACTGAACTTATGAAGTTAGGTGCTACGGTCGAGGAAGGGCACGACTATATAGTGGTTACCCCGCCTGAAAAACTCACCCATGCAGCAATTGATACGTATAACGATCACCGTATCGCTATGTGTTTCTCATTGGTGAGCTTAAGTGATACACCGGTGACAATTAACGACCCAGGTTGCACCGCAAAAACCTTCCCAGATTATTTCACGCGATTTGCCACAATCTGCCATTAAGAAGTCACTTTATACCGTTAACATGCAAGATTAACGGAATATCACGCAATGACGTTTGATATGCGTCATTGCGTATTCGCCCTATACGCGTATAATTGCGCGCGATTTTTACAACAATTTAAAATATCTGGAGCAGGTATGCATCCAATACCCGTGGTCACAGTTGACGGCCCGAGTGGTGCAGGAAAAGGCACCTTAAGCAGTTTACTGGCAGAAAAACTTGGTTATCACTTACTCGACAGTGGTGCGATCTATCGCGTGTTAGCGGTGGCAACACTTCATCATGATTTACCAACCGATGATGAAGAGGCTATTGTGCCGTTAGCAACTGGCTTAGATGTGAGCTTTGAAACAGAAGACGGGCATCGCCGCATTGTCTTAGAAGGCGAAGATGTCACCGATGACATTCGCACTGAAGAAGTCGGCGCGGTCGCTTCTTCTATCGCGGCGTTACCGCGAATTCGCGAAGCTTTGTTACGCCGTCAGCGCGCATTTCAGGAATCGCCGGGGTTAATCGCTGACGGTCGAGACATGGGAACCGTGGTTTTCCCCGATGCAGGGGTAAAGATATTTTTAACAGCCAGTGCCGAAGCTCGCGCCCAGCGTCGCTTTGACCAGTTGAAAGACAAAGGCATGGATGTTAATATTGCGCGCCTTTTAACCGATATCAAAGCCAGAGACGAGCGAGATATGAATCGTTCGGTGGCGCCATTGGTACCGGCTGAAGATGCAATTGTAATAGATTCAACGGATTTGGATATTAACCAAGTCTTTGATAAAGCAATGGAAATTGTTAAATCGCGCAGATAATTCTGGCGAACATTTTACATTGTGCCCCTGAACTTCAGGACCTGTCATAACAGGATGTAATGACGAAATTTAATAACCCCTCGCTTACCGGATTGAGGCGTGGATATCAACTTTATTGAAAATTTAAACCTATGACTGAAAATTTTGCACAACTTTTTGAAGAAAGCTTACAGGAACTAGAAACTCGCCCAGGTGCGATCGTTAAAGGTACTGTTGTATCAATCGACAAAGACATCGTTCTTGTTGACGCAGGCTTGAAATCAGAAAGTGCTATCCCAGCTGAACAATTCAAAAACGCTGAAGGTACGCTTGAAATCGAAATCGGTGACACTGTTGACGTAGCACTAGATGCTGTTGAAGACGGTTTCGGTGAAACTATCCTATCTCGCGAAAAAGCGAAGCGTCATGAAGCTTGGGTTGAGCTAGAAAAAGCTTACGAAGATAAAGCCACTATTAAAGGCGTTATCAACGGTAAAGTTAAAGGCGGTTTCACTGTTGAAGTTAACAGTGTACGCGCGTTCTTGCCTGGTTCATTGGTTGACGTACGTCCAGTTCGTGACACTACGCACCTTGAAGGCAAAGAGCTTGAGTTTAAAGTTATCAAGCTAGATGCAAAACGCAACAACGTTGTTGTTTCTCGTCGTGCAGTTATCGAAGCAGAAAGCAGTGCAGAGCGTGAGTCACTTCTTTCTAACCTTGAAGAAGGTCACGAAATCAAAGGTATCGTTAAGAACCTTACAGATTACGGTGCATTCGTTGATTTGGGTGGCGTAGATGGTCTTCTACACATCACAGATATGGCTTGGAAGCGCGTTAAGCACCCAAGTGAAATCGTAAACGTTGGTGACGAAATCAACGTTAAAGTTCTGAAGTTCGACAAAGATAAGCAACGCGTATCTTTGGGCATGAAGCAAATGGGCAACGATCCATGGCAAGAAATTGCAAACCGTTACCCAGAAGGCACTAAGATTTCTGGTGCAGTAACTAACCTAACTGATTACGGCTGCTTCGTAGAAATCGAAGATGGCGTTGAAGGTCTAGTTCACGTTTCAGAAATGGATTGGACTAACAAGAACATCCACCCATCTAAAGTGGTTAACCTTGGTGACAATGTTGAAGTTATGGTTCTTGAAATCGACGAAGAACGTCGTCGTATTTCTCTTGGCCTTAAACAGTGCATTGCTAACCCTTGGGAAACTTTCGCATCTTCTCACGAGAAGGGCGACAAAGTGTCTGGTAAGATCAAGTCAATCACTGACTTCGGTATCTTCATCGGTCTTGACGGCGGCATCGACGGTCTTGTTCACTTGTCTGACATTTCTTGGAATAAGACAGGCGAAGAAGCGGTACGTGACTATAAGAAAGGCGACGAAATCTCTGCAGTTGTACTACAAGTCGACCCAGAGCGTGAGCGTATTTCTCTAGGCGTTAAGCAGATTGAAGAAGATCCTTTCAATAAGTATCTGACAGATAACAAGAAGGGTGCTATCGTTAATGGTACAGTTACAGCTGTAGACGCGAAAGGCGTTACCGTTAACCTAGCAGAAGAAGTTGAAGGCTACATCCGTGTTGGTGACTTGTCACGTGACCGTGTTGAAGACGCAACTGAAATCGCTAATGTAGGCGATAGCATCGAAGCGAAATTTATGGGCGTTGACCGTAAGAACCGCGTTGTTAACCTATCTGTTAAAGCTAAAGATCAGGCTGACGAAAAAGAAGCTATCGATAAAGTTAATCAGCAAGAAGATGTTGGTTTTGCCAACGCGATGGCTGAAGCTTTCAAAGCTGCTAAAGGCGAATAATAATCTGCTATCAGGTGTACGGTTAACGTACACCTGTGTTATGTAGCTGTTTGGAACTTATTTGACATAGAGGTTAATATGACCAAGTCTGAGTTAATTGAGCGGCTAGCGGATCAAGCTCGCCATATTCCTGCTAAAGAGCTTGAAACTGCAATTAAAGAAATGCTTGAACAGATGGCGCAAACCCTGCAAAAGGGTGATCGTATCGAGATTCGAGGTTTTGGTAGTTTCTCTCTACATTACCGTGCACCTCGTGTTGGGCGTAATCCTAAGACGGGCGAAACCGTAAAATTAGATGGGAAATATGTGCCACATTTTAAACCGGGCAAAGAGTTACGTGACCGGGTTAATGAGGCTGTAGCTTAACTACTTGAAAAAAAGCACTGTTTATCAGTGCTTTTTTTATGCCTGATGATGTAAACAGGACTCGCATTTTGCTATCCTGAAGGTAACTTATATTTCAGGGTTCTTGCATTGAAACGATTGTTCTCACTTATTCTCATTGTATTGATACTTGGGTTTGCCATGTTAGTTGGCTCTCAAAACGATACTGTAGTGAGCGTGAATTATCTGATTGCCAAATCTGATATTCGATTATCTACACTGATTGCCATTACCCTAGGCTTAGGCGCTGTTATTGGTTGTTTGATCATGATGACCAGTTGGTTGGCGCTTCGCGTCAAAGTGATTTCTCTTAACGCTAAACTAAAAAAATTGTCTAAAGAAAATTAATTATGCTGGAACTGTTGTTTTTACTCTTACCGGTTGCAGCAGGTTATGGCTGGATTATGGGTCGCAATAGCGTCCGTCAAGCACAGCGTAAACAATCTAGCATTCTCTCCAAGCACTATTACAAAGGCCTGAATTTCCTGCTTTCTGATCAACCCGACAAAGCGGTTGATACCCTGATCAAAATGATCAATTTAAATAGTGATACAGTGGAAACCCACATTGCGATGGGAAATTTTTTTCGTCATCGCGGCGAAATTGACCGCGCCATCAAAGTCCATCAGAACCTGGTTAGCCGAGACGAAATTCAACCATCACAACGCGAAAACGCATTAATGGAATTGGGGCGTGATTATACCCAAGCAGGGTTTCTGGAGCGCGCCGAGAACGCATATTTACAACTACTGAATAGTGATAAGCACTATTGGAATGCCCAACAACAGCTATTCAGTATCTATCAAACAACCAAAGAATGGTCTCGAGCCATTGAACTCGCAGAGCGTATGGTGGGTTGTCACGGTGATAACGACGATGTGAGTGAAAAGCTCTCTCATTTCTACTGTGAAGAAGCACAAATAGCGCTCGATGGCGGTGAGCTTGAACAAGGGCATAAGCTCCTTCAACATGCCGTGAACGCAGATGCTCGTGCAGTACGACCATGGTTAATGCTGGGTGAACTTGCAATAGAGCAGGGCAACCATGAAGACGCATGGTATTACCTAGCACAAGTCGCTGAACACGATTTATCCTGGTTTGGCGAGGCTATCCCTAAATTAGAAAGTGTTGCCGACAAGACTGGTGAACACGAACGTTTAGAAACACTGCTAAAAACCCATTGGCAACAATGTGCGTCTAGTTATTTGGCGATGGCAAATATTCTTGCTCAGCGAGGCGAAACCGATGAAGCCGCGGCTTTCTTGCTGTCGCAACTACAAAAAACACCCACAATGAAAGGGTTTAAGCGCTTAATGGAGTTGCACATGCAACTGCAAAAAGACAACCCAGCATCAACTAGTTTACAATTGTTGTCTGAGCTCGTAGAGCAACAAATTAAACAGCGCCCCAAATATCGTTGTGGTAGCTGTGGATTTTCCGGTCATAAACTTTATTGGTTATGTCCATCGTGTAAAAAGTGGGGCTTGGTGAAACCCATCAAAGGCCTCGACGGAGAATAAGTTATCCCCATGCAAGATACTTCACTCGTTATCGTAGCGCTAGATTTTGACGATCTCGCTAAAGCTAACCAGTTTGTCGATTCAGTCGATCCTCAACAATGTAAACTCAAAGTGGGCAAGGAAATGTTCACGCTTTTTGGCCCTGAATTTGTCAAAAGCTTGGTGCAAAAAGGATTTGATGTGTTTCTCGATTTGAAGTTTCACGATATTCCCAATACGGTAGCTAAAGCTTGTAAAGCGGCAGCCGAATTAGGCGTGTGGATGGTTAACGTACATGCTTCAGGTGGTGAAGTGATGATGCGTGCCGCGAAAGAAGCCATCGCTAACTCATCAAATCCAAGTACAAAACTGATAGCGGTAACCGTACTGACTAGTATGGATGAAGCCCAGCTCGCTGATGTAGTACCCAATACAACACCTGCAGACCAGGTGAAGAAATTGGCAGCCTTGACGGCAAAAGCCGGATTAGACGGTATTGTGTGTTCTGCCCAAGAAGCGGTAATGTTGAGAGAGTTTCACGATGAATCTTTCTTGTTGGTTACACCGGGTATTCGTCCTGCTGGTGCTGACGTAGGTGACCAAAAGCGGGTGATGACACCTGTTGATGCTATTACTGCTGGCGTGAGTTATTTAGTGATGGGTCGTCCAATTACTAAGGCTGAAAATCCATTAGCCGTGCTTAGTGACGTTAATACGAGCTTAAGCGCGTTATAAAAACAATTATTGGTATCAAACAAAAAGCCCTGTACCGAATATTTCGAGACAGGGCTTTTTAGTATGCTAATTACGCTTTGTTTAGCTTAATGCTTGTTCTGCAGGTACGTAGGTGAGGTTAAGTTCTTCGCCTAGTGCGTCGACTACCGCTTTATATGTCACTTTACCTTCGTGAACATTTAAGCCGTTCAATAAGTGCTTGTCGTCTAGCATGGCTTGACGAGGGCCTTTATTGGCTAATGCCAAACCAAATGGCAAGGTGGCATTATTTAGTGCCATAGTAGAGGTGCGAGCAACACCGCCAGGCATATTAGCTACACAGTAATGTACTACATCGTCAACCATGTATACGGGGTCTTGGTGTGTTGTCGCTTTTGATGTTGCGAAACAACCGCCTTGGTCAATGGCAACATCTACCAACACCGAGCCTTTTTTCATTGCTTTGATGTGGTCTTCGTTAAGTAGCTTAGGCGCTGCCGCACCTGGAATAAGTACCGCACCAATTACGAGGTCAGCCGTTGAAGAGTAATGCTCAATAGCATCAACTGTTGAATACACCGTATTCACTTGGCCATTAAAGATATCGTCAAGTTGACGAAGACGAGGTAGAGAGCGATCGAGAATGGTCACATTCGCACCTAGGCCTAGGGCCATTTTCGCTGCTTGTGTGCCCACAACACCACCACCGATAACTAATACTTTACCCGGAGCTACACCTGGTACGCCGCCTAGCAAAGTGCCGCTACCGCCGTAGGCTTTTTCCAAATAATGTGCGCCCGCTTGAATAGACATTCGGCCGGCTACTTCACTCATTGGTGCAAGAAGGGGTAATCCACCGCGATCATCAGTCACAGTTTCATACGCGATACAAGTTGCGCCAGATGCTACCAATAGCTTGGTTTGTTCTGGGTCTGGAGCAAGGTGAAGATAAGTGTAGAGTGTTTGGCCTTTGCGCAACATTTTGCATTCATTCGGCTGTGGCTCTTTCACTTTCACAATCATTTCCGCAGCTGCGAAAATCTCTTCGGCTGTTGCAGCAATAGTTGCGCCAGCATCAACATACATTTCATCTGTGAAGCCGATTGCGTCACCTGCCAGCGTTTGCACCATAACTTGATGGCCATGAGCAACGAACTCTTTCACTGCCGCAGGGGTTAAGCCAACGCGGTATTCGTGATTTTTTATTTCTTTTGGTACACCGACCAGCATAATCGCACTCCTATAAAATGTGCTTGGATGATTTTATAAAATTATAAAGATGCTGAGTATAGATGAGAGGAAAGGGAATTAATTGCTGAATATTGCGAATTACTGAGGTAATATTTTGTGAAAACCAATATTGGTAATATTTTATATGCTAGTAAAAACTCCAAAACACCTCGACAGAATAGATAGAAACATACTTTCTGTATTGCAAAAAGATGGACGAATTTCCAATGTGGATCTCGCTAAAGAAGTGGGGCTTAGCCCAAGCCCTTGTTTAGAAAGGGTAAAAAGACTTGAAACCCAAGGTTACATAACGGGATACCACGCTACCGTTAACCCAGAGAAACTTGGGGCGGCCATGTTGGTGTTCGTTGAAATCACACTAACGAAAACATCGGTTGATATTTTCGCAGAATTTTCTGCTGCGGTACAAAAGCACGATGATATTCAAGAGTGTCACTTGGTTTCAGGTAATTTTGACTTCTTGCTCAAAGCGCGTGTTGCAGACATGTCGAGCTATCGGCGTCTGCTAGGAGATACACTTTTGCGCTTACCTGGGGTGAGTGAATCACGTACCTATGTGGTGATGGAAGAAGTAAAGAGCACAACAATGCTCAGAATTAATACCAAATAAGCGAGAATATAGGCTTAGCCAATACCTTTGTGGTAGGCTAAATGCCAAAGAAAAAGATGGCGGGTTGTTTGCATTCAGCGTAGTTTCATTTTTGATAAGCAATACTGTCGATAATTCAGCATGTGACTGAAATTAGGAAAAGAATTTAGGGTTATGGCGCGACTATCTGGTGTTCAACGTATTTTCGAAGCGGGCATGATTTTTACCTGCGCGTTTGCGTTTTTTCTGCTTTTGGCATTAGCCTCTTTTCATCCTGGTGACCCAGGTTGGAGCCAAGCTGGCTTGCAACCCGACATTCATAATTGGGTGGGGGCAACCGGTGCTTGGACCGCCGACTTGTTGTTCTTTACCTTTGGTTACCTCGCTTATGTGTTGCCATTCTGCTTTGCTTTTATCGGTTGGTTTTTATTTCAACACATTAAATCGCTAACCGAACTGGATTATCTAACCATTGGGCTACGTATTATTGGTGTTTTGCTCATATCTTTAGGATTAACGGGCATTTTTAGCATCAACTTTGATGATATTTTTAGCTTTTCGGCCGGCGGTTTTGTTGGCGACGTGATCGCCTCAGCCATGATCCCATACTTTAATGCGGCCGGCACTATTCTGTTATTACTGTGTTTTACCTGCACGGGTTTCACTTTGGCCACCGGTATTTCGTGGCTCACTATTATCGACAAGCTCGGCGAATACACGTTGTGGTTTGGGCGCAAGACCATTTCTGCTCCGCAGCAATTATTAGCGATTGAAATGCCACGTTTATCGTTGCCGAATAAAAATGATGACGCTCCCGAAACCAGTGATCTCGACATCACCAGCATGCGAGCAGAGCCTCCAGCGTCGAAAGAAAAATCCAAAACTTCGTCTTCTCAGCCTTCTCAGCGCAGCGAACCTGTGTTTGACATCCCAGACGAGGCCCTTGCTGACGAAGATGACCTCCCGCCATTTATTGTTGATGATGGGGTAGGGGAGTCGACGTCGCAGCATGTCGATTCGGTGGCAACGCCACAGCCGTTTTATTCTATTCCGGATGAACCTGAAGATATTGTTGAACCTGTCAGACAGCATACCCCCAATGCAAACCAAGCGGGAAAAGCAAATACGAAACCCAGCGCTCCAGAGCAAGTTACACTAACAGATAGCACAGGGCAGACTGTACAAACGGCAGAAGACGTGGCTGAGGAGAGCGACGCGTCGCTACCTGTAATGCCGTCATTTGATTTACTCGAACGCCCAGATAAACACGAGAACCCAATTTCACAAGAAGAGTTGGATATGGTGTCTCGTTTGCTAGAAGAAAAGCTCGCCAACTTCAATATTGATGCAAAAGTAGTCGGGGTGTTCCCAGGCCCTGTTATCACGCGTTTTGAGCTTGATCTCGCTCCGGGTGTGAAAGTGGCGAAAATCTCTGGTTTGTCAAAAGACTTGGCCCGAGAAATGTCAGCCATTTCGGTACGGGTAGTAGAAGTGATCCCCGGTAAATCGGTAATTGGATTAGAGTTGCCCAATAAGAAGCGCGAAATGGTGCGCTTAAGTGAAGTTATTGAAGCTGACGCATTCCAAGCCAATGGCTCGGCGTTAACCATGGTGTTAGGCTCAGATATCAGTGGTGATCCTGTTGTGGTTGACCTTGCGAAAATGCCACATTTGTTAGTTGCCGGTACCACAGGCTCAGGTAAATCAGTAGGTGTTAACGTCATGATTTTGAGTTTGCTGTATAAATCGACGCCTGAAGATGTGCGCATGATCATGATCGACCCGAAAATGTTGGAATTGTCGGTTTATGAAGGTATTCCGCATTTGCTCGCAGAGGTGGTGACCGACATGAAAGAAGCCGCCAATGCCTTGCGTTGGTGTGTAGGCGAAATGGAACGCCGATACAAGTTAATGTCAGCCCTAGGCGTACGTAACTTGAAAGGCTACAACGCGAAGATTTTAAAGGCCAAAGAAGACGGCGAGCCCATTAAAGATCCATTGTGGCGTGCAGAAGAAAGTATGGAAACCGAAGCGCCTGATTTAGAAAAACTACCCAGTATCGTAGTGGTCGTTGACGAGTTTGCCGACATGATGATGATAGTGGGTAAGAAGGTAGAGGAGCTCATTGCGCGTATTGCACAAAAAGCCCGTGCGGCAGGGATTCACCTTGTGCTTGCTACTCAGCGCCCATCGGTCGACGTGATCACCGGCCTAATCAAAGCCAATATCCCAACTCGTATCGCCTTCCAAGTATCGAGCAAAATCGACTCACGTACGATACTCGATCAACAAGGCGCAGAATCTTTGCTCGGTATGGGTGATATGTTGTATTTGCCTCCAGGTAGCCCTGTGCCTACTCGTGTGCATGGCGCGTTTGTCGACGACCATGAAGTACACGCTGTAGTAGCAGACTGGAAGAAGCGTGGAAAGCCCAACTATATTGACGAAATTTTAAATGGTGAAGCGTCAGCTGAAGTGTTGCTGCCAGGTGAAACCCCAGAAGGCAGTGATGAAGAGCTAGACCCGTTCTATGATGAAGCTGTTGCCTTTATTACTGAAAGCCGCCGTGCTTCGGTATCTAGCGTACAACGCAAGTTCCGTATTGGTTATAACCGAGCGGCACGTCTTGTCGAACAAATGGAGATGAGCGGTGTCGTAAGTTCACCAGGTCATAATGGTAATCGAGAAGTCTTGGCTCCACCTCCGCCAAAGGATTAAAACTATGATTAAATTTACATGTAAACACGGCTTAATTATCACCGCTTGCAGTGGCTTTTTGTTGTCGGGTTTCGCACAAGCAGATGTGCTACCTAACAGCGTGAATGCGCAAGTTTCTGACGTTAGCAATTCAGCTAGTCATGCGTTGCAAACGGTCTTGTCGGCCATGACACAATACCGCGCGGCTTTTACTCAGAAAGTGACCGATGCTAATGGCGAGTTAGTGGATGAGTCGGAGGGTGAACTCATGATGGCTCGCCCTAATAAACTACGCTGGCATACACAATTTCCCGATGACACCTTGCTCGTCGCCGACGGAAAGGCTGTTTGGCATGTCGATGATTTTGTTGAGCAAGTAACGGTGTTAAACCAAGCAGACGCGGTGCAAAATAACCCCTTTGTGTTGTTAACAACCAGTGACCCGTTAATTTGGTCGCAGTATACAGTCTCGAAAGAACAGAGCGCAGAAGGGCTAGACAAATACATTGTTCGTGCAAATAACGCCGAGGGCTTAATTAAAACACTGACATTGTTTTTTAAAGACGGTGTGTTGTCGGAGCTAGCGATGCTCGATAGTCAAGAGCAGGTTAGCCATATCCTATTTAGCGACATCGCTCTAAATCATGAATTTGCACCCGGTCAGTTTCAGGTTTCTGTGCCTGAGGGTTTTGCGGTAGACGATCAACGTCAATGAGTTTATTTGCTTCAACCGTATCAGCACCACTCGCCGCCCGTATGCGGCCGGTGAAGGTAGATGAATACACAGGTCAAGCGCATTTAATGGACCCCGGCAAGCCGCTGCGGAAAATGATGGAAGCGGGCCATTGTCATTCCATGATTTTGTGGGGGCCACCCGGTACAGGAAAAACCACGTTAGCTGAATTGATTGCCAACTATGCTGATGCCCATGTAATGCGGATTTCTGCCGTTACAGCCGGGGTGAAAGAAATTAGAGCCGCAATCGCTGAAGCAGAACAACAAAGTGCCTATCAGGGGCAACGCACTATTTTATTTGTCGACGAGGTGCACCGGTTTAATAAGAGTCAGCAAGATGCGTTTCTGCCTTATGTGGAAAATGGCACCATCACTTTTATTGGTGCGACCACAGAAAACCCTTCTTTTGAGTTGAACAATGCATTGCTTTCCCGAGCGCGGGTTTATGTACTCAAGCCGTTGGAAGAGAGCGCATTAGTTGGTTTGCTAGCACGTGCGCTATCCGATACCGAAAAAGGCTTAGGCTCACAGCAACTTAAGATTGAAGACGATGCCCAACAAGCTTTGATAGGTTTATGTGGTGGTGATGCCCGCCGCTTACTCACTTACCTCGAATTAGCCAGCGATTTTTGTAGCAATGGGGTTATCTCACTCAGCGATGTCGAGCAAGCTGTGGGTGAGAAAGTGGCGAGCTATGACAAGCAAGGCGATGCGTTTTACGATCTCATTTCAGCCTTTCATAAATCGGTGCGAGGCTCAGATCCTGACGCCGCTTTGTATTGGTTTGCGCGAATTTTAAATGGTGGCGGCGACCCGCTTTATGTGGCAAGGCGACTTTTGGCTATTGCCTCTGAAGATGTGGGTAATGCCGACCCTAGAGCGATGCAGCTTTGTATTAATGCATGGGATGTTTTCCACCGTGTTGGGCCTGCTGAAGGCGAGCGAGCCATTGCGCAAGCAGCCGTGTATTGTGCATTAGCGCCAAAGAGTAACGCGGTATATCGCGCTTTTAGTAAAGCAAAACAAGATGCGGCACACGCACCCGATTACCCTGTGCCTATGCATCTTCGCAATGCACCCACAAAATTAATGGAATCACTGGGTAATGGCGAGGGGTATCGCTATGCCCATGATGAACCGAATGCGTTTGCTGCTGGAGAAGTGTATTTACCGCCTGAATTAGCTGGCACTCGATACTATGAACCTGTCGAGCGAGGGTTAGAAAAGTCATTAAAGGCTAAACGAGATTATTTAGATCAGCTCAACAAAAACAGTACTCAAAAACGGAATTAATTATGTCTCACACGGCCTTATTATATTGCTATATCGCCATTGGCGGCGCTAGCGGCGCTTGTTTGCGTTATTTCTGTACAACCACCATCGATTCTCTGTTTGGAAAAGCGTTGCCCTTTGGTACACTTACGGTCAATGTTGTCGGCTCATTTTGCTTGGCAATGTTGTACGGGTTTATAGAGCGTGGTGATTTAGACAGTTTTCCCTATCGCGGCCTGATAGGCGTGGGATTACTGGGTGCGTTTACAACGTTTTCTACCTTCTCTGTAGAAACCCTTACACTATTAGAAAATGGTTTGTGGCTAAAAGCCCTAGCCAACGTATTACTTAACGTTGGTGTCTGTTTAATGGCAGCATGGCTTGCCGTTCAAATAACGAAAGGATAAATAGAACAACATGTTAGATCCAAAGTGCTTACGCAGCGATATCGAAACCACCGCAGCCCGTTTGGCAACGCGTGGTTTCTCGCTGGATGTGGATGCCTTCAATGCGCTAGAAGAAAAACGCAAAGCGTTGCAGGTAAAAACCCAGGAATTACAAAACGAGCGTAACGTACGAAGTAAGTCCATCGGTAAAGCAAAAGCACAAGGTCAAGATATTGCGCCTTTGCTAGCAGAAGTTAGTGATCTTGGTAATGCGCTAGACGAAGCCAAAGAAGAACTGGCGAAGGTACTTGATGCGATCAACGTGTTTACGCAAGAAATGCCAAACTTGCCGGATGAATCTGTACCTGCGGGTAAAGACGAAGATGACAATGTAGAAGTGGCTCGTTGGGGCGATGTACCAAGCTTCGACTTTGAAGTAAAAGATCATGTTGATATTGCCGAAGGTCTAGACAAAGGCGCTGATTTTGAAATGGCCGCTAAGTTGTCTGGTAGCCGCTTTGTGGTGATGCGCGGTCAAATTGCTAAGCTTCATCGTGCGCTAGCTCAGTTCATGCTAGATGTACACACTAATGAGCACGGTTATACAGAAATGTACGTGCCTTATTTGGTTAACTCTGACAGTTTATACGGTACAGGCCAGTTGCCTAAGTTTGGTGAAGACTTATTCCATACTAAACCTGCAACTGCAGAAGGTCAGGGGATGTCGTTGATCCCAACGGCAGAAGTGCCTTTGACTAACATTGCTCGCGATGAAATTTTTGCCGCAAACCAATTGCCACTAAAAATGACAGCGCACACGCCGTGTTTTCGTAGTGAAGCGGGTTCTTACGGCCGTGACACCCGTGGCTTGATCCGCCAACACCAATTCGACAAAGTTGAAATGGTACAACTAGTGAAACCTGAAGACAGCTTTAACGCGTTAGAAGAGCTTACAGGCCACGCAGAAGTGATTCTACAACGTTTGGGTTTGGCTTATCGCAAAGTGTTGTTATGTACTGGTGATATGGGCTTTGGCTCATGTAAAACATACGACCTTGAAGTGTGGTTGCCGGCACAAGACACTTATCGTGAAATTTCATCTTGTTCTAACATGTTGGATTTCCAAGCTCGTCGTATGCAGGCGCGTTATCGCAACCCTGAAACCAACAAGCCTGAATTACTTCATACCTTGAATGGCTCAGGTTTGGCCGTTGGCCGTACATTAGTGGCGGTGCTGGAAAACTACCAAAATGCAGATGGCAGTGTCACAGTGCCAGAAGTACTAGTGCCGTACATGGGCGGTGTATCGGTGATTAAGCCAGCTTAATACTCAATAGCATACGAAAACGGCGCTTTAAGAGCGCCGTTTTTTTGCTTTGCTGATCGCTATAAACATTTAGCCGGCTTAGGAAGCCCTGCAAGCTTAGTGGCTTGTTTGGCAGGCCCTTTAGGGAATAACCGGTGTAAATAGCGACTGTTGCCTTTCTCAGGCCCAAATTTTGCCGCCATAGCCTTTACTAAGGCGCGTATCGCCGGGCTGGTATCAAATTCGAGATAAAAATTACGTACAAAATGTACCACTTCCCAATGGGCGTCAGTCAAGGTAATGCCTTCGACTTCTGCCAAGGTAGGCACCATTTCTTCGCACCACTCGAGGTGATTCAATAGGTAACCTTGTTTATCTGTGGCAATACTTTTGCCTTGCCAATCAATATGAAAAGAATCTGTCACGTTACAAAGTGATCCAATGTTGATGCTGTTGTTGCAATGATACTAGTTCCGAGTCTGAAATGCAGTGAGCGTTAGCGATTACAAGGCCTCGTCGTTGGCAATCGTTAAACATCGCCTTTGTACTGGCGGACGTTACCTGGCTAATCTGATTAAACTGATAAACGCCATTTCCCTTACATACCACAACATCAGAGGTAGTGAGTTGCGGTAGGGTTAATGATACCGCTGCAGAAGGCTGAGTTTGAGTAATGAGAACAAGCATTAAAATGTCACCGTATGGTCGCATTGACGTAGTTTTGTCATTAATTCAGTATTGCCCACTACTGAGATATCGGCTAAACCAATGTCATCCGTACTGTAGCCTTTTTGTGCCAAGCAGGGCGCAGAAACATAACATTCTTCAATATCGAAGAAGGGCAGTGCGCTCAGACGTTTCAATAAGCTTTTTTCACCATCGGGTACTTGCTGGCCTTTGAGTACCTGCAATATGCCATCGCCAATAAAAAACATTCGCACTTCATGGCCGTAATTGGTTGCGGCTAATGCGAATTCTAGGCCTTCTTCGGCGTCAATAGTGCCATAAGGGGCGTTAGTCATAAGAATGTGTATATCTGCCATTAGAATTGCACCAAGCGTTCACAATCGTGTAATCGAGTAAAAAAGTCTGCAATGCCCACTTGTTCAAACGGCGGCAGCAGTGCGGCTTGTGCTACACCGAGTTTAGCCGCTTCCGCTTCACTGAGTACACCTCTTTTGGCCGCTGCAGTCACGCAAACGAGTAAGGGGATATGATGATTCTGGGCCAGTTCACACCACTGTTTATAAATGGCTGTGGTTTGTAGCGCGCTATTGGCATTGTAAACGCCCGCTTGATAAAAAAACACGTGGTCTATATTCACACCTTGAGCAATGGCTGCGTGCAAAAAAGCTTGGGCTTCGTTAATCCGAGCGTTTTCGTGAGGGGGAGAAGTAATTAAAACTGTGGTTGTTTTCATAATACAAAAACACCCCTAAAAAGGGGTGTTTTCCAATTTAGCCTTATTGCTAGCTTATCAATCGTCGCCGCTGAATGCACCAATTAGGCTTAGCAAAGACACGAACAAGTTGTAGATGTTCAAGTAAAGCGCAACTGTTGCCATAATGTAGTTGGTTTCACCGCCATTTACGATACGGCTTGTATCATAAAGGATAAAACCAGACATTAAGAAAACAATGGCTGAGCTAATCGCTAGGTGAACCGCAGGCACTTGGAAGAATATGTTCGCCACCGCCGCTATCAATACCACGATAATACCGACACTTAAGAAACCGCCCATAAAAGAGAAGTCTTTCTTAGTGGTCAGCACGTAGCCAGAAAGTGCAAAGAACACCAATGCTGTTGCACCTAGTGCTTGAACGATAACACCAGCACCTAAATAGGCAACATACATATTAAGAGTATGACCCAACGAAGCGCCAAGTAAGCCTGTTAACGCAAATACCCAGTAAATACCCGAGCTTGAATTTGCTTTTTTACTAACAACAAACATTGAAATGAAGGCACCGACCCAAAGTAATAAAGACATACCTCGGCCAATTTCTGCGAACATCGCAATACCCGCACAAACAGCACTAAATGCTAATGTCATTGCCAATAGCATATAGGTGTTGCGCAATACTTTATTTGTTTGCAACACAGACGCTTGTGATGCAGACGAGTACATCGAACGTGGTTCCATTGTTTCCTCCAAAAGGATTTAAGTGACTAAATAAATAGTACGCTATTATTTAGTGTAGTTGTATGGCTTTTGGTTCACTTTTTCAATAGTACGTAAAGGAAATATCGTAACCCTTTGTGTCTTGCTCTTTACGCCAGAGTAAGAAAGTGAGTAGGGTTGGTGATAAATTATTCTCGATTAGCCAAATTTTGATCCAATTGTTCAATCATCCAGCAAACGAACATTAATTTTAAATTAAGGCTTTACATCAATAAAAATAACATTATGATACGCATCACTTCCAGCGGAGAGCTGGCAGAGTCCGGTTGAATGCACTTGACTTGAAATCAAGCGAAGGGTCAAACCTTCCGGGGGTTCGAATCCCTCGCTCTCCGCCACTTATTGAGGAAGCGCCTCAAACCGCTTCCGACTTTATTACTTAAGTAGTAAAGAAATAGTTTGAGTTTTTGGAGAGGTGGCAGAGTCCGGCTGAATGCACCTGACTTGAAATCAGACGAAGGGTTAAACCTTCCGGGGGTTCGAATCCCTCCCTCTCCGCCACATAAGAAAACCCCGAACATATGTTCGGGGTTTTTTTATGCCGTTTAAAAAGTGATTAGCTTTCTGCGACTATTTCAATTAAGTCGACAACCTTTTTTACATCACTGGTATTGCGCGCGATCGATAGTGCTAAGTCTTGTTCAGCACTGGAAGCCACCGTACCTTTCAATGTGACAATGCCATTTTCAACATCTACGTCAATGTCGGTGCCTGACACTTCTGATTGCATGAGTAAGCGGGTTTTGACCACGGTTGCCACTTTTGCATCGCTCAATTCATCAGTTAGCGATTTGTCCTTTTTAAGGTCGCTCATGACGGTGAGTTGATTGTCTACGTCTTTCACACCATCTAGGCTCAGTACCAATTCTTCGGCGAGGGCTTTGTTTACCTTATTGTCGACTTTACCCGTTAAGATCACGGTACCGTTTTCGACATCGGTATTAATGTCAAAAGAATTTAAATTGGTGTTCAACAACAATGTTGTTTCTGCTTTACCATCAATCCATGCATCGCGAGCAGAATCTTCCCAAGTGTTACTTTCCCCCGCAAACGCAGTGGTGGCAGTAACAGTTAAACCTAAAGCTAGAGTTAACGCTGAAATTTTCATGTCTAATCTCCTTTTGGGTTTTAAGACATATAGAGCAATGCGATAACAATGCCAACTTTTAAAGTGTTGTTTTTATTGAATAATATATATTTTCTTCTTGTGGGTGAGAAATCAGTGTTGCCTATAAGCAACAAAAAACGGGTGACTTAATAGCCACCCGTTTCAACGTTTCCCAGGGGAGGGGGATTAACAATCGGTATCTTCTGCTTTAACGCCTTCTTTCACGTCTTCACAAGCATCTTCTACTGCATTGCCTGCGTCGGTAACAATTTCATCAATTTCTTCACCAGCTTCTTCGGCTGAGTCGTCGCTACAAGCAGAGAGAGCAACTACCATAAACAAAGTCGTTAAAATTACGCGTAGTGATAGTGATTCTAAAATTTTCATATTAAATATTCCCTTTGAATTAATTGAATTAAAGTAAATGTATAACTACACGCGGGGAGATTTACCGCGCAATGCACCTGCTAATAAAGATATGACAAGTAATGCAATGAAAATAAAGAACAGTATTTTCGCAATACCTGTAGCCGCGCCCGCAATACCACCAAAACCAAAAACAGCGGCGACGATAGCGATAAGTAAAAATGCCAGTGCCCATCTCAACATAACGGAACTCCTTGGATTTATAATGAAAAGTAAACTTCACATTAGATAAAGCGAGCGCCGTGCCAGTTTTTTTATGTTACTGATATTGTTGGTAAAATGGATTTAAATGCGTGTGTGGGGGCGTAGCTGTTCACACACAGGTTGAAAATATTTCTTAGTAACAGGTATAAGTTTCACGGCTTTTGCTTGAGACAAAAGCCTAACAAAACTCATTGGCTCTCTGACAAGTTATACAGCTTAAACGAAACACTAAACCCATTATTGGGAGAGCTTTCAAAATATACCTGACTGGCCAGCATCATGTTCACTAGGTTGTAAACCATACTCAAGCCTAGCCCTGGGTTACCTGCGCCACGCTTGGTTGTATAAAACGGTTCAAATACCTTGGACAGCTCAGCTTCTTCAATTCCGCTGCCGTCATCAGAAAAGGTGAACTCATACCCATCGCCCGCAGGCACGGCTTGTAATGTGATCGTGCACGTAGTTTGGTTTTCGGAGAAGCCATGTACCAATGTGTTCGCAGTTAGGGCGGTAAGAATTTGAATTAACACGCTGGGGTAGGTGAAAATTTCAATGGTGGGTGGGATCACTACTTCAAAGGCTAAACTCTTGTTGCCGGAGTTTTTGCTGTGTGAGTCAATGAAGTCTTGCATTAAGGAGGCTAAATTCACTTTTTCTAACTGGCTAGCTTCATCTGTATGTTTTACCGCTACGCGTTTGAAGCTCGACAATAACTTAGCAGCACGATTCATGTTTTTGAGCATGCTAGAGGTGATTTCTTGCGAGGTATTTAAAAACTCGTGAAACTTTTCGGCATCGAGTTTACCTTGCTGGAAATCGTTATCTAATTCACTCAGTAATTCCATTAATAACGTGCAGTTTGCGATATTAACACCAAGAGGGGTGTTTATTTCATGAGACACACCAGCCACTAAGCCGCCGACAACATCCATTTTTTCGTGTTGTGTGCTTGGGTGTTTAGGATTTTTGGGGTTCATCGTTGGGGTGATCTCTACCGTTTTACTTCTTCGGATAGAGAAAAAGATAGTCTACGCTGGGCAGACTATCCAAAATTCTAGGCATTATTTAGCAAATAAATCGCGTTAGTTTTCGCCACTCTCTTTGAATTTCTCCAGTTTGTTGTACAGCGTTTTTACACTAATACCTAGTTGCTCTGCTGTTTCTGTTTTGTTGCCTTGATTACTGGCTAATGTGGCAGTAATCGCAGTTTTCTCGATTTCTTCCAGTGGTACACCAGCCGGAATGGCCATTGCTTCTGACTCAGCCACTTCTAAACAGTCGTCTAGCACTAAGTGCTCGCTAGTGATCACATCATCGGCAAGAATAAAGGCTCGCTCAATAACGTGCTTTAACTCACGCACGTTACCGGGCCAAGAATGATTAGCAATTTGTGCTAACGCATCTTCGCTAATGTGTTTAGCTAGCCCTTCGTTGGCGTTGCGATAGGCTAAGAAATGCTTTGCTAACCCGATAATGTCTTCGCCTCGTTCGCGCAAGGGCGGAACATTAATGGGGAATTGTGACAATCTAAAGTAGAGATCTTCACGTACAATCTCGTCGGCAATCGCTTGTGCGGGGTCTCGGTTCGTCGCTGCCACAATACGTACATTCGCAATGCGCGTTTTACTGCTACCTACTGGCCTGTATTCACCGGTTTCAAGTACCCGCAGTAATTTAACTTGGTGGTCCAGCGGCATCTCTGTCACTTCATCGAGAAACAGGGTACCGCCTTCGGCTTGCTCAAATACCCCTTTGTGATCCCTGTTGGCACCAGTAAATGCACCTTTAACGTGACCGAATAATTCGCTGTCGACTAACTCCGGAGACAGCGCTCCGCAATTAATAGCAATAAAGGGTTGCTCACTACGCGGGCTAGACAGGTGCAAAGTATTGGCGATGAGTTCTTTACCAGAACCACTTTCGCCTATAATCAATACGCTCGACTCACTTGATGCCACTTTGCGAATCGTTCTATATAGCTTACGCATCGCTTTAGACGACCCGACCAGTAATCCGAATTGGTCTAAATCACTGGTGCGGACTTTTTGTGCATTAATGGTAGGCTGTTGAATATCTTCGAGGATATCTTGCAGTGTTTCGTCAATCGGGACCAAGTCGTAAGGCGTGCGATAGTGGTAAGCTGCGGTTTGTAAAACAAAATTATCTAAATCTGAATTGGGCAACCCTTTACTAAGGAAAATGAATTCGAGATCTGGGCTCAGGGCTTGCAATGTATCAACGTGCTGTCGATTGAAATCGTGCTCTTCAATAATGGCGATGTTGCAATCGGCGTAGGTGAGTTGTTCGTCCCAGCGCTCGTCTTGGTGGCTCTTCACCAATAGGCATTGTTTAACCTTCTCACTATTTAACAAGGCCTTTTCTATAGCAGCATCTACTACGTGTAAAAATAAACGGGGTCTGGACATGTTAAACACTCCACTGTAGTCCATATTATTAAGCGGCTTTTACGCTATTGCACCGCAAGTGCATATCTCACGAAAACCACATACTTTGTTCGAACCCATTAAAATGCATGTAAGGCATGAGGACGAGAGGTTTTTAACATACTGAGTTTTTTCGTTAACAACAACGAATAACTGAGTTAATACGCACAGTTAATAAAGTTAGATCAATGTATTTTTAGTTTAATCTCGCCACTATAAAAACTTCACTGTATCAGCGGTAAATTTTACACGAAAGCCATGCTGGCGATCACTATTTTCATTAACTTTACTATATATAACAACGGGTTAATTTTTGGTATGGGTCTTGATTGTATTATGACGTGGTACATCAGTGAATAAGTACGCAAGTGACAATCGCGAGGTACTTATTGATTTTTATATTTGAGGTGAAACGATGAAAAACAATTATTCTTCTGTCATCTCATCACGTGAAAAACAAGATGAGAAAGCGGTGAGGGGCGTTATCGCATTGGTCACAGCAGGGGAAGCATTTTATCAGCACGCGATTGACAATGTTGAGTCAATGTTGGTTAAGAGAATACTACAAGACTTGCAGTCGGTGCATAAGCAGATTCGTTTGCAATTGATTAAACTCTCTAGCAAACACGACATTGCTCATCAATTTGTGTCTGAAAAATTTAAACAGGCTCAAAACTGGTACACCGAAAGAAATCAGTTAGTCGATCAGGCTGAACAGTCGGAGCTACTTGATATATTGGTTGAAAAAGAGTCTGAGCATTTGAAAATTGTGGTGAATAGTGCGCGTAGCGCGTTTAAACCCGATATTAAAAGAGGATTATCAAATGCCGCGGCCTGTTATCAGGTGGCAGTTGACTATGTAAAAAGCGAATCTTCACAGAATTTCTCTAATCCGCTTGCATAGCAACCCTAGATTATTAGTGAACAGGTTAGATAACCTGTTCTTTTTCTTCGCTTTGGTTCAGTTATTAGTTTGTGCAATGGGTAATAGTATAGAGTCGCTGCGTTGAGATTCATCAACGCTATGCGCATAAACACCATCAATAAAGACAAGGAACTCCCATGATTGAACTAACCCATAACCACTTATCCCGTGACCGCCTATCTGTTAACCATAATGTACAGCAGGTAACTGGTGGTATCGCTGAAAGTCAATTTCCGATTACCGAACACAGAGAGAACGATAACCCAATAAGCTGGCAGCAATGGTTAAGTATTGACGCGCTAAGAACGGTTAACGCGCCTGATATTGCCTTATAGTTAACCGCTTTTTTGATCACGCTCACATAGCAACCAGTTATTCTTAATAATTCGCATTTATTATGGAAATTTTGCATAAGCAAGAGTAATGTAATGCGCCGAGTTGTCGTTGCGACTTAAACAAATAAGTGTTGAAATTAGAAGGATAACAACAGGGGCCATGTGAACCCCGTTAGTCCTATCCGCAGGCACAGGATTGCGTCGGAGTTACCACATTCATTTAGGTAAACCGCCTGAATTGAAGATGTAGTCCATATAATTATTAGAAGTGAGTGTTAGCGTGATCAAAATCTTGTTAGTCGACGATCATGACCTAGTGAGAAATGGTATTCGTCGTATCTTAGAAGATGTCGCCGACTTCTCTGTTATCGCAGAAGCGAAAGATGGCGAAGAGGCGGTACGTTTTTGTCGAAAGCAATCGCCAGATGTTGTATTGCTCGACGTAAATATGCCCGGGATGGGCGGTATTGAGGCTATTCGCCAAATTTTACGTATTGATGAAGGTATTCGCATAATCTGTTTGTCGATGCAAAAAGACGAGCCGATACCATCACAAGTAATGCAATTGGGTGCGTTTGGTTTTATTACCAAAGACGCCGAGCCAAACGAAGTGATCAATGCCATTCACAAAGTGGCCTCGGGTCAACGATATCTACCGCAAGAAATTGCGTTAAACATGGCTATGGGCAAGATTAATCCCGAGCAAGAAAACCCCTTTGCAGAGTTGTCCGGCAGAGAATTAGACATTGCTATGCGGATAACCAAAGGTGAACGGGTACCGGATATTGCTTGTAAATTGAATATCTCTGCTAAAACCGTGAACACCTATCGCTATCGGATGTTTGAAAAGTTAGGCGTAACCACAGATGTTGAATTAACGCATTTGGCCATTCGTCACAAACTTATTAATTTATAAAAGCTTTTACATGTCTGACTTTGATGCTCAGCATTTTTTAAAACACCTCACAGCATCTCCCGGCGTTTACCGAATGTATAACGACGCCGAGGAGGTAATTTATGTGGGTAAAGCCAAAAACCTCAAAAAGCGCGTGTCGAGTTATTTTCGTGGCAATTTAGACAATAACAAAACTCGCGCGTTAGTGGCTCAAATTGCCAATATCGACGTTACTGTTGTAAACAGTGAAACCGAAGCTTTCCTACTTGAAAACAACTTTATCAAGAAATACCGGCCTCGTTACAATGTATTGCTACGTGACGATAAGTCGTACCCGTTTATCTTTTTATCTGATCACGAACACCCGAGACTGAGTTTTCATCGCGGGCCAAAAAAGAAAAAAGGCGAGTATTTCGGGCCGTATCCTAGTGCATGGGCGGTACGTGAAAGCCTGCGTTCGATGCAAAAAATCTTTCCGGTGCGTCAGTGTGAAGACAGCTATTATCGCGCCCGTTCACGCCCTTGTTTGCAATACCAGATGAAGCGCTGTTCTGCACCTTGCGTAAAAGGGTATGTGAGTGATGAGGAATATCAAGAACAAGTTGATTTAGCGCGTTTGTTTTTAAAAGGGAAAAACCAACAAGTCATCGACTCTTTGGTGAATAAAATGGAACAGGCGAGTAGTGAGCTTAACTTCGAAGCTGCGGCAAATTATCGCGACCAAATTGGCACCTTAAGAAAAGTGCAGGAACAACAATGGGTATCGGGCAACCAAGATGAAATGGATATTTTCGGTTTTGCCATGAAAGGCAACATGGCCTGTATTCAGGTTATGTTTATCCGCGATACTCAGTTATTGGGCAGTAAAGCGTATTTTCCAAAAGTGCCCAGCACGGCTACAGAATCAGAAGTGTTTGAGTCTTTCTTTTTGCAATTTTATTTGGCGGGTAATAAAACGATCCCCAAGCAAGTTGTATTGCAGCAAACTCTGAGCGACGATGAGGCGATAGCCGAGCTATTATCGAGAGAAGCCGAGTATAAAGTCAGGTTGTATCGCGGCGCACGGGACGAGAAACGTCGTTACCTCCAATTAGCGCAAAATAATGCAGATAACGCCTTAGCCTCGCAATTTGTGCAACAAAAATCGGTACATGCTCGCTATCTATCATTAGAAGCTGCGTTAGAACTCGATATTCCCATTCAGCGTATGGAATGTTTTGATATTAGCCATACGTCGGGCCAACAGACCGTAGCGTCTTGTGTGGTGTTTAATCGAGAAGGGCCGATGAAATCAGATTACCGTCGCTACAACATTGAGGGCATTACGCCTGGAGATGATTATGCAGCGATGGCGCAAGCGCTCAAACGACGTTACAAGCCGACACAAGACGAAGACAAAATCCCTGATATTTTGTTTATCGACGGTGGTAAAGGGCAGTTAACCCAAGCAGAGACATTTTTTGAAGACTGGACTGCGGATAAAAAACCTTTGTTAGTTGGTGTTGCAAAAGGCACAACGCGTAAACCGGGGTTAGAAACCCTGATACTCGCCGATACACGCGAAATCATTCCTATGGAAAGCGATTCGCCGGGTTTGCACCTTATTCAGCACATTCGCGACGAATCTCACCGGTTTGCAATTGCAGGGCATCGAAATCGACGCCAAAAAGTAAAAACCACTTCAACGTTAGAGTCTATACCCGGTATCGGTGCCAAGCGTCGCCAGGCATTATTAAAGTATATGGGCGGGCTTCAAGGGCTGAAAAAAGCCAGTCGTGATGAAATTGCCAATGTACCAGGTATCAGTAGTGAATTAGCGGAAGTGATTTACGATCATCTGCATAGTTAACGATTTTATTTCCGATAAACGAAACCAAAAGTAGTCAGCCTCGGCCTCAAGTGGCACAATAGCCTTGTGCGTTAAAACAATAATTTGAGTAGTTTTTCTATGTGGACAATCCCTAACATCATCACCGTCTTCCGTGTATTACTAATACCCGTATTTGTGGTGGTGTATTTTTTAGATTGGAAATGGGCGCACCAAGCTGCAGCCTTTATTTTTTGGCTAGCGGCTATAACCGATTGGTTTGACGGCTATTTAGCGCGTAAGCTAAAGCAATCTACACCATTTGGGGCGTTCCTCGACCCTGTGGCCGATAAGCTAATAGTAGCAACGGCTTTGTTAATGATTACACATACCTATGCAACCGCGTGGGTGACGATCCCCGCGATTTTACTTTTGGTTCGAGAAATTTACGTGTCGGCTTTGCGTGAGTGGATGGGGCAGAGAGGGGTGAGTGAAACCGTAAAAGTGTCTTTTATTGGAAAATCGAAGACCACAGCACAAATGTTAGCCCTCATCGGTTTGTTGTCAGAACTTGAAGTATTTATGGGCATTACGATTTATTGGGTCACATTAGGTTATATTTTATTGTATATCGCTTCGGTTTTATCTGTTTGGTCGATGGTGCAATATACCTTAGCGGCCTGGCCTCATCTTTCGGGGAAAGCTAAATAGCTGAGAATTGGCTAAATTTAGCGCGGCAGATTTGTGAAAACGATCGAAAATCAAGCAAACAAACCCAGATTGATTAATTTAGCTGCAAACGCGCTTTTTTATAGTTGACACCCTTGATAGGGCATGTAAAATTCGCAGCACGTTTGAGGGGCAACGCAAGAAAACAAACTCAAACAGTAAGGCGCGGGAATAGCTCAGCTGGTAGAGCACAACCTTGCCAAGGTTGGGGTCGCGAGTTCGAATCTCGTTTCCCGCTCCAAATTGGCGGAATGGCAGAATGGCTATGCAGCGGATTGCAAATCCGTGGATCTCGGTTCGACTCCGGGTTCCGCCTCCACTTTAAAGTGGAATCTTCACCTCACAGTTACTGTGATATCCCTGCCCGGGTGGTGAAATTGGTAGACACAAGGGATTTAAAATCCCTCGCTGGTAACAGCGTGCCGGTTCAAGTCCGGCCCCGGGCACCATTTTCTGGCTCTACCCCATAAACGGGGGATCAGCATTCACCTTACACGATTGATAACGGCTCTACCCCATAAACGGGGGATCAGCATTCACCTTACACGATTGATAACACCATCCCATCCACAATGGGTCATCACTCTTATTCGATAATTTTCAAAGTTTCTAAAA
>NZ_JBSWYY010000028.1:0-39266 GCF_056161325.1 Alteromonas sp. ABE4_545 | reverse complement strand
GGTTTTAGAAACTTTGAAAATTATCGAATAAGAGTGATGACCCATTGTGGATGGGATGGTGTTATCAATCGTGTAAGGTGAATGCTGATCCCCCGTTTATGGGGTAGAGCCGTGAATGTGGGTTAAAGTGCTGAGTTTTAATGTAGCGAAAATGGTGGCCCCACCCTGACTTGAACAGGGGACCTGCCGATTATGAGTCGGATGCTCTAACCAACTGAGCTATGGGGCCATTTTTAGCTGCAACGGGCGTTGCGTTGTTTCTACACGAGTTTGCAGAAACGGCCGGAAGTATAAGCAGTTTTGTTACGCTTGTCACCCTTTCGAAATCGCTTCTGGTTTATTTGCTTAAATAATGTGCTTAAATCTACTTTAAGTACGGCGTGCCGCTGTGAAATTGAACAGAATTTTTGCTAAATAGCGTTGTTTTTTAGATAATTTGCTATTATTTAACAGGACATTGACAAAAACGACGCTCAGCGTCATTTTCATAGTGCACGGATGAGTGATATTTGCTATCTTTCTGGCAACTATAACTTTTTACCGGCAAGCCAGCACGGAGATAATAATGACCGAAAAGCCTTATCTGGTAAGCGGCCGCAACACCATAATCCACAAAGTGCGGAAGTGGGATCTATTGATCGTTAACGGTGATCTGGAGCCGCCTATTTTGGTAACGTTCCGCGGAATTAAAGCGTACGACGGGAAAATTCCTGATAACAAACGCGAAGCCAAACAGATGGACGTTGAGCTTATCGACCTGAGTAGTGGTGAAGTGTTTGGTGATGAAAAAACACTTTTGTTTGTTCAAACCCTCAACGGCAAAGAATACAAGGTTGATTATAGTAAGGTTGGCACACCTAACTTTATTAAGATCCACCAAGAGAGTTTCTTCTAAGTAGAAACCTCGTTAAACATAGCCAGCGGCCCTTTCTTACCTGAGAGGGTCGCTTGTGTTTGTGGGTGTAGCACTAACGGGTAACACCGCATTGCCGTCGACCGAAACCCTATCAGGTGCAACACTCTGTTGTGCGCAAGGCTTGGGGTAACGCCAGCCTTCTTGCCCCCAATTATCGGGTAATAAACTGCTAAAACCTTCAATGTGGGTGTCTTGGCCTTTTATCTGTACATAACCTTTTTGATAAATATTGAATCGGCATATATCTATTGGTGTTACTTCCGACGCATTAATGTCTTTTAAGACTCCCGCATACTCAAGCCCTTTAGCGACTAGTTCTGAACAAAATAGCTCGCTTAAATCTTCTTTGTTCCACGTTAGTTTTTTTAATAATGGTGTTGCATCGGTGCGGTCTACCACCGAGCCAAATAGCTGCCAAATATCGTATTTTTTGTGACGCTGCTTTTTTAAAAACTGAATAAACTGTGCACGATTGGCTTTTACCGACAGCCGAAATTGCTTACTAAGTGGCAGCCACCAAATGTCGCCCTCATAGCCGCTAATTCGTTCAAAGGCACAATTCTCCATCACGGTTCTTTTACCTCTGTACGACGTGGCCTCCATCAATCGGCAAGCACCAGACTGATTGAATGTAGCACTGCGGTCAATGTCTATTACAACCGCGGTATGGGTAACCACCGAGCGTGTGGTGAGCTTGGTCCATTTAGAAAACAGGCTATTGCCGCCAAAAGCGATAATGTCGCCAGGGTGGAGAAGAGGAAATACTTCATCAAATGATTTACGCGTTAACATATCACATCCTTATGCGGGTTATTGTGGCGCTACATTCAGTAGGCTGAAGGTCCTACACTCCGTGAATGTTACAAATTGTATTTAACTTGCGATTAACATGCGTTGTCAATAGACCGATTAACTGCGGTAATCGGCAATTTGTCGCAATATCTCAAATAGCCGTCGATGAGCGAATAATTCCATCACTTTACACACTCACTGCCTACTGTATTACTGCGCCAAGACGGAAAGGTTGTCGTTAGCTTAACTGCTAGTGTTTTCGCGACGGGGCGCTTTGTTGGGTTATTTTAGAGGACATTGCCATGACAACTCAATCTTCAATGTGTAAAGCCGTTATTATCGGCGCTGTAGCGGTAAGTAGCTTAATGTTTGCATCTGGCGCGTCAGCCGCGAAAATGCCAGTTTCACTGGAAGACGATTTGATTAAAGTGTGTGAGGCGATCCGCGACAACAATCGTTTGCGATTGCATCAAGCGGTTAAAAACTCAGGTCTGTCGTTTCGCACATTGGCTGACAAGCTAGTTTGTAACGGACAAGATATGTTGGCATTTGCAGCCACCCATGGCGCAGACAATACACACGCGCTCATTGCCAGACGCACAAATTTAGACACGCGCACGTTAACGGCAAAACGTTAAGTGGACTGAGGCACGATGAACAAACTAGTTTCATCCCTGAGAGTTGGGCTACCTCGGTCAGCAACACGAACCCAGGTAGCTCCTTTTTTGGCTATGACTATGGCACCTTGTTTATCTCATTCGGAGCAACTGAACAAACCTGAACCTCCGCCTTTAACTTTGGTCGTGGTGAAAAGCCAATACCCGCACCATGACGTTGCTTTATGTGATGTGTTGATTCAGTGCGACGACACCGTGCATTTACAGCAGTGCGATACTGTTGAAGAAGGAACAAGCTTAGTGGCGAATAATCCTGCCGCTATGATGTTTATTGATATTCAGCTTGCTGAGCGTTTACCCGCTAATTTGACAAAAGCGGTGCCAACGGTAGTTTCTGGAGATTCATGTCAGGATGCCCTCAAGGCATTTGCGTTGAACGCGAAAGGATTTGTTTTACGACCTTATCAATTTCTTCAGGTAGAAAATGCGGTGGTGCATTTGTTTCAGCAAGTCAGGCTAGAAGCGAAACGTCAGCAGTTTGAGCGGGTGTGTGAACAGCTTAGTGCGCAGCACGGCGTGCCGTTACCAGCCTTGGCGGCAAGCCTAAGGCGTCAATGTAAACCCCCAAGTAGTTATGAACAGGTAACTATACGTTGTGGTAATACTTGGTTGTGCATTCATCCTCAGGCGATTAAGTGGATAGAGGCGGCGGGCGATTATATGTGTGTGCACACTAATGAAGAAACCCACATTGTTCGCTCAACACTCATTGAATTACTTAAACGCCTTCCCGCAGAACGTTTTGTGCGTGTTAATCGTTCCGTTGTGGCCAACCTTGATCGTGTGAAGCGGGTCGTCTCCAGTGGTGGTAGTGTTCATCATGTTGAACTAGATGATACGGTGCGTTTGAAAATTAGCCGACGTTATCTCACTGCCTATTGGGGGGCTTACAAACGTCAACAATCTGAATGATTTACGACTCAAGTAGAGTAGCTTTATATATCAGTTATCGGTAAGGTGTTGCATGAATAGGCATTCATCTTGCGATAGGATCATACATGGCTCAATTTCGTCAAACCGCATTGGGTTTGGCTGCAATCTTCTTTTTCTACAGTGTCGGGCACATAGTACACAGTGTGTCTGGTGTGACCTTACCTGCACCGCTTTTTGGTATGCTACTGCTCTTTATTTTTCTTGTTTGGCGTGGGCGAGAACCCATTTTTATCGCCGCTGGCGCAAAACCTTTACTCGGGCATATGGCTGTGCTTTTTGTACCAGCCGTAATTGGTGTCGCTTTGTATTGGGAAAGCATAACAGCCTATTGGGCTTCACTGTTTGTTGCCATCGTGCTGTCGACGATTTTTAGCTTAGGTGTGGCAGCTTATCTTGCTCAGCGCGTATTAAAAAGTAAACAGTCACTACCTCAAGTCAGTGAAGAAGCAGAACATGAGTAATTCTGCTTCCCCCTTAATCGATGCCGTTTATGGTGTTGTGCAAGCTACCTTTAGTTGGCAAGGGGCTATGTGGCTCGCGACCACGTTATTAGTATACGCTGGGGCTTTGTACGTTAATCGCTTGTGTAAGGGCAGCCCAATCGCACACCCCTTAGCGCTCACCGCATTAGGGGTAGGGGCATTGTTGGCAGTGACCCATACGCCCCCCGCAGACTACCAACTTGATGCGTCGTTGTTGCACTTTTTACTCGGGCCAGCAACGGTTGCGCTGGCACTGCCAATGTACGGGCAATGGGAAAAAATACGGCATTTAGGGTGGCGCTTAGTGGCGGCTATTGCGGTTGGAGGTGTTGTTGCACCAGTTACTGCTTGGTTGGCTATGTACCTTGCCGATGCAACGCTTGCATTGCAAATGACCATGTTGGTGAAGTCTATTACCAGCCCGTTAGCAATGGAGGCGAGTGCGCTGATTGGCGGTATTCCGGCGTTAGCCGCGGTGTTTGTTATTATTACCGGAATTGTTGGCGCTATTGCTGCACCACTTACTTTTTCTTTGTGCAAGGTTGAAGACCCATCAGCACAAGGAGTGGCTTTAGGTAGTGTGTGCCATGCGGTGGGTACGTCTAAAGCTATTCACATGGGGCAGGAAGAAGGCGCGATGGCTACCTTGGGCTTATGTATAAATGGTGTGATGACTGCATTCATTTTACCCACGGTCATCCCGTTGTTTATTTAAGGATAAAATCGCACAACTTTGTGTTGTGATGAATGGCAATTTATTGAAAAACTGCTATTTCTTAATGAGTAGGAAGTATAAGTATCATCAATTTTTGTCAGTTTATTTGTTCAGTCAATGTAAGGTTTACAATACATCATGTATTCGGTTTTGATTTGTGATGACTCTTTAGTTGCGCGAAAGCAAGTTGCTAAATGCTTGCCGCAAGACTGGGAAGTTGCAGTACATTTTGCCAAAAACGGAGAGGAAGCAATTGCTGCTCTGAAAGAAGGGAAGGGCCAACTACTGCTACTTGATTTGAACATGCCGGTTATGGATGGCTACGAAACGTTAAAGGCAATTCAAACAAATAATATAGACGTACGTGTTGTAGTGATATCAGGCGATATTCAGCCAGAAGCGCACGAACGTGTTACGGCCATGGGCGCAAAAGATTTTATTCGTAAGCCTGTTAGCCCTACAGAGTTATCGGCGGTGTTACAAAAACACGGCCTAATGGAGGCGCCCGATCCACAGGAAGAAGAGCTACCGCCGTTAAATCCAGATATTCGAGATTGCTATCAAGAGATCACCAACATTGCCATGGGGCGTGCAGGCGACCATTTGGCGCGAATATTAAATGTTTTTGTCCGTTTGCCCATTCCTAACGTAAACCTAATTGAAGTGTCTGAGCTGCATATGATGCTCAGTGACATTGAAGGTCATGACGCAGTCACAGCGATTTGCCAAGGCTTCCTAGGGCCAGGGATTCGCGGTGAGGCTTTGTGTATTTTAAGTGACTCTAGTTTTAACGATGTTGCGCGTATTCTCGATATCAAAGAAGAAGTTGACGACCGCGTGCAATTAGAGCTGTTAATGGATACCGCAAGTATATTAATTGGTACTTGTTTGTCAGGGCTTGCAGAGCAAATGGACGTGTCTTTTAGTCAAGGCCACCCCATAGTATTAGGCCAGCACCGCAATGTGAATGAGATAATAAAGGCCAATAAAATTCGCTGGCGTAGAACATTAGCTATTGAAATTAGCTATGGCCTTGAAGGGTACAGCGTGCATTGCGACCTTGTTTTATTGTTTACCGAAGACTCGATGAAAACCATGGATAAAAAACTGGCCCATTTTATGGAGGCATTAGAATGAGCCATCACGAAGCCCTTGAAGAAATGCAAATGTTCCACTGGATGCTTGAAATGGTGCAGTCGGTGGATGTGGGAATTGTGGTTTTGGACCGCGAATTTAAAGTGCAAGTATGGAACGGCTTTATGGAAAGTCACAGTGGCTTATTGCCCAGCGAAGTCCGTGACAAAACCATTTTTTCTTTGTTTAGTGAAATGAATGAAAATTGGTTTAAACAAAAAGCACGCCCCGTTTTTGAATTGAAGACCCGCGCATTTATGACGTGGGAGCAGCGCCCTTATTTATTGAAGTTTCCCAACTATCGGCCGATTACCGGTAGTGAGGAATACATGTACCAAAATATTACGTTGTCGCCCTTAGTGTCTACGACAGGGCAGGTTAATCATATTTCTATGATGATCTACGACATGACCGACGTGGCGTTGAGCGGCAAACAGCTCGAATCTCTGCAAGTATTACAAAGTGAGCAGCTAGAAAAACAACGCCAGTCAGGTTAGTAAATAACCGCTGTAAACGACCGTATATTCAGACTTTCAGCTAGTCTTGAGCTGTTCGAGACTAGCTGTCATGTTCAACCTGAATATTAGTTTACTGGTCGGATAGTCTCTTTCTATTTATTCTTAACCTCACCACAATATCGGTATGAAATCAGACTATTTATTCACTGCGATAGCTTGGTTACTCCTTGTGTCGTGGTGCTTACCGGCAAATGCGGAGTTTACCTGCGACATCGATTTGGAGTATGGCTTAATTGCCAGCGACTCCCAATTACGTGTGGTTACGCCAGAATCGCTTACATTGGTTCAAATTAACGACCAATCTCAACTCTTTATTGAAGGCCGTTGGCAAAAGCTCACGCCAGAGCAAGAAGCTCTGTTGCGTGATTACGCCCGTGGTTTGCATTACGTCGTGCCAAAAATGATTGTGTTGGCAACAGAGGGGGTCGATTTAGCCGCAGATACCATCGAGCATGTGTACTTGGGGTTGGTGGGAAGCGATCATGAGAGCTATGAACGGTTAAGCCGTGCGATGAAGCGCGTGAAAATGCGTGTAAAAGACAAGTTTAGGCATGCGAGTAATCATTACTTTATTGGCCCAGGGTCGATGGAAAGTGTGGATGATTTTGTTGATAGCGGCATTGAAGCCGAATTAGAGGAAGCGATTACTACATCGGTAGGCGGGATTTTGTCAGCGATTGGTGGGATTAACGTGAACAGCCCCGACGTAGACAGCGAGAGAGTAGCGGCTATTACACGTCAATTAGAAGTCATGGGCGAGCAATTGAGCCATGAAGTTGGCCCCAAAGCCAACAGCTTAAAAGAAAAAGCACAGTGGTTTTGCAATAAGCTCAAGCGCTTAGACGATGATGAAGAGCAGCTACGTGCGCAAGTACCGGCTTTCCGTCCTTACGATATTATTGTTAGCCGTCATTGAGTTACGCGTTAACGTTAAGCAGAAAACTTCAACCTTTATGGGCTTCTTACGAAGCCCTTTTTTTTGCGTAGAGGTTACACTAATGCTTCGAGCAAACTGTTCAAATAGCGGCGACCTTTCGCCGTGACTTGCCAGCTTGTAGAGCTTTCTAGCAATAGCCCCTGATCTGAGGCTTTCGCTAACGCCGCAATTTGTTCGTTGTCTAGTGTAGCGCGGGTAAAGTCGTAAAAGTCCTGTTTTGGACAAGGCTCTACCAGTCGAAAACGATTCATAAAAAACTCAAACACCTGATCGTCGTCAGCCACGATTGATTCGTCATCAAGATAAGGGCGTTGTAGATCCATGTATCCACGTGGGTGTTTAACTTTAACAGTACGCGTAATAGTGCCTTGGGTACTATCGGTTATTTTACCGTGGGCACCACAGCCAATACCTAAGTAGTCACCAAAACGCCAATAATTCAAATTGTGTTGGCATTGAAACCCCGGTTGGCTGTAACCCGATATTTCATATTGTTCGTACCCTGCGGCAGTGAGCATATCATGCCCTTGTGATTGAATATCCCACAATATATCGTCGTCGGGTAGCGTAGGAGGCTTTGAATAAAACGGAGTATTGGGTTCAATGGTGAGCTGATACCAGCTTAAGTGTTTAGGAGCAAACTTGATCGCCGTTTGCAGGTCAGCAAGGGCGTTGTCGATGCTTTGGTTAGGTAGTCCGTGCATCAAATCAGTATTAAAACTAGTTAGGCCAGCACCTTGTGCTTGTTGAATGGCGAATTGAGCTTGTTCGCTGTCGTGAATTCGCCCCAACGCTGAGAGGTGTTGAGGCTGAAAGCTCTGAATGCCAATGGAAAGGCGGTTTACGCCCCCTTGTACATACCCCGCAAAACGTCCCGCTTCCACTGTTCCAGGGTTGGCCTCCAGTGTAATTTCCGCGGTGTCAGCTAAATCGATACGGGTTCTCACGCCGTCTAACAACTGCGCGATGCCTGCTTCACTGAATAGACTAGGCGTACCACCACCAATAAAAATACTGGTTACAGTGCGATTAGGTACGCGCTTGGCATCTTCAGCAAGGTCGTCGAGTAGATGCGCGATGTAGGCCTTTTCAGGAATAACATCGCGCTGGCCGTGAGAGTTAAAGTCGCAATAAGGACATTTTTGTACACACCAAGGAATATGTATGTACAGGCCTAAAGGCGGGTTACGCAAAAGCTTCTCTCATTTGATTGATCAGTAAGGGAATTGCTTGGCCACGATGGCTCAATGAATTCTTAGTTGCTTTATCCAGTTCTGCCGACGTGCACTTGAGTTCAGGTACATAAAATACTGGGTCGTAGCCAAAACCGCCTTCGCCAAAAGGCGTTTCTGTGATGTTGCCATGCCATAAGCCTTGGCTGATTATGGGGGTTGGGTCATCTGCATGACGCATCATAACTAGCACACAGATGAAATACGCGCGGCGTTCAGCTTCGCCATCCAATTGAGTGAGTAACTTAGCGATGTTATCGCTATCAGTGGCGTTTTGGCCGGCGAATCGGGCGGAATAAATGCCTGGAGCACCGCCAAGTGCACGCACTGCTAACCCAGAGTCATCCGCGATGGCTGGTAGCCCTGTTACTTTTGCCGCATGGCGTGCTTTGATAATCGCATTTTCAATAAAAGTGGTGCCGGTTTCAGGCACATCTTCAACGCCTAACTCCTTTTGAGGAATAACCTCTACAGAGAGCGGGGCAAGTAAGTCGGCAAATTCTTTCACTTTGCCTTTATTGCCTGTTGCTAATACGATTTTCTGTGGAAATGACATATTACGACTTATCCTTCCGACTTCTTAGCCTTGGCCTTCGGTGCTTTTGATTTATTTTTCGCACCTTTTGCTTTTACCTTGGCCTTACCTTTGGTTTTCACTTTTTTCTTTTTCGCCGTAATTTTAGGCGCTTTGCTATTGGGGCGTAAACCGTCGATATAACGTGCTTTGAGTGGCTCGCCAGAATAACGCTCAGCTTTTCCTAGCATTTCAAAGTCGTGAGCTTCAACCAGTGATATGGCGGTACCTTTAGCGCCAGCGCGGCCAGTTCTGCCAATACGGTGTACGTATATATCGGCTTTACGTGGCATGTCAAAGTTAATCACGTGGCTCACATTGGGTACGTCAATACCGCGAGCGGCTACATCGGTTGCCAACAAAATAGGTAGTTCACCTGATTTGAAGCGCGCGAGGGCGGCGTTGCGTTTATCTTGTGGCATTTCACCTTGTAGCCAGCACACTTCAATGCCTTCTTTGAGCAAGGTGTCTTTTAGCCATTGTAAGCGGTCACGGGTTTTAACGAACACTACTGCCGTAGAAACCTGATTTTTAAGAATGTGAACCAAAAGCGCCGTTTTATGTGGAAGGTCATCCGCACGGTGATACCACTGTACAATTTTATTGCGTTCACGGCGTGAAGGGTCAGCTTCTAAAATAGCAGGCTCATTGAGAATATCGCGGGCAAACTGTTTTACGCCCGCGCCTTCCAGTGTGGCCGAGAACAACATGTTCTGTTTACGCCATTTCGCCTCAGCAGCAATTTGATTCACAATGGAGCGAAAGCCCATATCTAACATACGGTCGGCTTCATCGAGAATAAGGCATTCGATGTCGCGACAGTCTGCGTGTTCTTTTTCAATTTGGTCGAGTAAACGCCCCGGCGTGGCAACCAAGATGTCCAAATTTTGGCTTAGGGTTTCTTTGTCGGTCCCAAAGTTGATACCGCCGGTGATCACGCCGCACACTAAATTTGTGTACTGGGTAATGGCTTTGGCTTGTTCGTATACTTGCAGCGCTAGTTCACGCGTAGGCGTGAGGATCAACACACGGGTTGCGCCTGGCTCTTTACGCGGGAAGTCGAGTAGCGCCTGACAGGCAGGAAGCAAGAACGCTGCAGTTTTGCCTGTTCCCGTAGGCGCAGAAGCTAAAATGTCTCGGGCGTCTAGTGCTTCCGGTAGTACTAGTTCTTGGATGCTGGTCGGGCGGGTAAAGCCCATTTCGGCGACGGCTTTGCACAAGGCATCGTCGAGTTGTAATTCTTCAAAGGTCATTGCGACAGTCACTCACAGTAATATGAGCGCTATTGTAGCATTGACGCCTCAGAATGCTGAACCTTATCGGCCCATAAGCGCAAAAATTCAGGTGTTTATTTGAAAAATGCCGCGATTTTCTCTTTGCGAGCAGAGTTTAACGCAGTTTTGATTTCAGGCCCCTTCACTCCGGTAGCAATGATGGCTTTAACATCAATGGCTTTCGCTTGCGTCAGCGCGGCCTCAATATTTTGTCGTTGGCCTTGCCAGCGCGACTGCTGTTCATTTGCTAATGCAATGGCATCAATACAATTTAGTAAGGCAATAAACCGCTCTTCTCTACGCCATGCGTCACAGTTTTGAAATACCGCTAACAGGCGCTCAGTACTGAGTTGTTCGTTCAATAACGATGAAGTGTGCGAAGCTGCCATCTGCGCCAATGCTAGCTCGGCATTGGGTACGTGAATGCGTTCGCACAGTGACGTAACCTCGTCGACAGGGTGGTTGTGAAACAGTGATGCCCAGCGTTCCACTAATGCTTTTTGCAACACGGCAGCACATGCTAGGGCGGCAAAATCTGTTTTATCCGACATTTCCTTAAACCAAAAATTCAGCGCGCCTGTTGCTTGTAATGTGGTGAAATAAACTTGTGGTGAAGACTCCATCACACTGCGGCGAGTTTCTTGCCATATGCGATGTGGGCTAATTGCAGATAGCTCTTCTGCCGCCGTCATTGTGCTCATTCGTGCTAGGGTTTCTTCTGCAATGGTAAAACCTAGTTCGTGATAGCGAGCGGCAAAACGGGCGACACGAAATACGCGTAGCGGATCTTCGTTAAACGCCTCGGATACATGGCGCAGAATTTTGTCTTTTAGATCTTGTTGCCCATTATAAGGGTCGATGATTTGGCCCGATTTATCTTGTGCCATAGCATTTATGGTGAGGTCGCGGCGCAGAAGGTCAGCTTCAAGCGTTACTTCGGGAGAGGCGTCACATGCAAATCCTGCATAGCCCACACCGGTTTTTCTTTCTGTTCGGGCAAGGGCATATTCTTCTTTGGTTTTAGGGTGTAGGAATACGGGAAAGTCTTTGCCCACGGGAGCATAGCCCTCGGCGAGCATTTGCGCTGGAGTGGCACCTACAACAACCCAATCGCGATCGGTAACAGGCCTTCCTAACAGTGCATCGCGTACCGCACCGCCTACCAAATAGATTTTCATAGTTTTCTTGTAATAAGTGTGAACTTTCAAACGTGTATTATGCCTTACGCTGGTATCGGATGGAAATGAACACAACGACGAGTGTTGCTGCGGTGACGCTGAGGTTTTTCCTCGCATCGCTTTGACAAGCGCATACGGACTCGTTAGTTTATAGCCGTCGCCTTTTCTGGCTGCGTCAGTGGTAGCTTGCCATTGTTTACGTCTAGCCCAACAAGTGAAATTAACGGATGTACTTAAATTATTTCGGGCTCACGGATAACCCGTTTTCTATAGCCCCCAATCCTGATTATTTGTATATGAGCCCTCGTCATAAAGAAGCGTTGGCACACCTCACATTCGGGCTGCGAGAAAGCGGTGGCTTTGTCATGCTCACAGGCGAAGTTGGCACTGGGAAAACCACGGTTTCGCGTAAGCTCTTACAGCAACTTCCCGAAAATACCCAAGTGGCTATGATTTTAAACCCGACGTTGTCTGCCATAGAGTTACTCGCCACAGTATGTGATGAGCTAGGGGTTGATTATCAAGCTGATAAAGCGAGTTTGAAGTATTTTACTGACTGTATTTTGGCCAAACTTGGTGAGAATCACCAAGCAGGAATCAATACAGTGTTGTTGATCGACGAAGCACAACACCTTTTGCCAGAAGTGCTAGAGCAATTGCGATTACTCACTAACCTCGAAACAAACAGAGAAAAGTTACTCAAGGTGGTGCTAATTGGGCAGCCTGAACTTCAGCAGTTGTTAAAACGCAACGAGTTACGTCAGTTAGCTCAGCGTATTACTGCGCGATATCATCTTTTGCCTTTAACGGGCGAAGAAGTGAAAGCGTATATTGCCCACCGATTGAATGTGGCCGGAGGTGATGCGGCCATGTTTCCCGCGTCTACATTACGCGCCATTTATACGGTGTCGTCTGGCATTCCCCGGGTGATTAATTTGTTGTGTGATCGCGCACTCACCTTGGCTTATACCAAACAAGCAGCGGTGGTGAAAAAGTCGTTGTTCCTCGCTGCTGCCGACCAGATTTTGGGTGAAGATGTGGTGAGTCAACGAACGCAGTCAAATATGATGTGGCTGCATGTGTTGGCCTTGATATTAGCTATGGGTGCAGGTTACTGGGTAGGAGGCGCGCTATGAGTCAACTGATCTCTATTGATGAACTCGCACCAGGCATGGTTATTGTGCGGATTGTGGAGCAAAATGGTCCGGTTAAAATTCGCAAATCGGGTTTAGTCACCAGTACAGCTATGGTGCAAGGTTTAGCAGAAATGGGGGTATTAGCTCTGGAAATTGACCCTGAGCAAACCGTTGAAATTGACAAGCCGGCACCCAAACAACATCGCACGCAAACCCAAGCGCTATTGAGAGGGCAGTACGACACGGGCATAGATGCCAGCAGCGCGATGTCGGAGCAATTTAATCGCAGTTTGTTTTTGCCCACAGTGCAGAGTTTACCTAACCTTTGGCAGCGTCATGCAAAAACATGGACGCGTTTAGCAGGTATAGTGGTTATCGGGTTTGTCATTGGATTCGTAGGCGCACAAGCTCCAAAATGGGTGTCGTTCGAGCCACAAGAGCAAATCACTACCGCAAACACTACCGACAGCGAAAAAGATGCCGAGGTAGAGACAAATCTAACAGAAATATTGAGCGAGCCATCTGCGCAAGTGAATGTTTTGCCCGCTGCTAAAAAAGTGACGCCGGAACAAGTCGAGGTTGTTAATCAACAAAACACGTCAGCAAATAGTTCCCCATCGCTTACTCAATCTGCGAACGAAAACTCAATCAGCCAAGTCGATACACAAAATCAAGCTCAAACTCAAACAAATGCGCAGCCCCAATCGCCAGAACAGGAACAGCCTAAAATACTTGGGTATCAACCTGACACGGCTCAATCCCAGGCTGGGCAGCCACAATTTGCCAACAATAGTGCTTATCCAGAAGGAGAGGTGTTGAATGAGCAATCTGACGATAAAAACGTAGATATATCACCTGAGCTGCTGGCTAAGTTTAATCAAGCGATTGAAGAAATCGACAATGAACGCGATAGTGGTACCAGTGCGCCAAAGCCCGTTGTGAACGTACACAACGACGTGCAGCGTGTGGACCAGCTGCCTGTGCGTATGTTAACGCAATTGCCCAGTATGGCCTTTAGTGCGCATATGTATGCGTCAAATCCTGCTGACCGTTGGGTACGAGTTAATGGAAAACAAATGGGCGAAGGAGATTGGATCACTGACGAAGTGCAAATAGTGCATATCGACCCTCAGAAGGTCATTATGCGTTTTCGTGGTGAAGAGTTTTCAATGGCAGCGCTTACGGATTGGTAAGCGCTCGATTAGCTTGTGATTACTTTAATTGCTGTAAAAAGACTTCTTTAAAGAACTTGGGCAGGTTGATATTGAATTCTTCTGGAGTTACGCCAGAAAGAATTTCATCGTCAACTTGGGAAAGGTCAAGACGCTTAATCTCACTGTAGTGATTACCCGTTATGCTGTAGAAGGTCATGATGATGGGGTTAAGTGCATCGCGAGGGTTACGTTGACTGACAATTCCCAGTCGGCCGCTCTTTAATCGCACTAAAGACCCGACCGGATACACCCCTAGGCATTGAACAAACTGTTTCACGAGGTCTTGATCTAACCCAGCTTGTTTAGTGAGTTTTTTCAATGCCACGGTTGAGGTGACTTTTTTCTGGTGGCTGCGCGTTGAAATCATCGCATCGTAGCTATCGACAATGGCAGCCATACGCGCAAAAACATGAATGTCGTCGGTGGTTAACCCTCTGGGGTAACCCGAACCGTCACAGCGTTCATGGTGTTGACGAATAATATCCAAGACCAAATCTGAAATATCGCCGTGTTGTTCGAGCATCTCAACGCCCATTTCAACATGACTTTTTATTACGTCCCAATCTGCCCCGCTGAGTTCTCCTTTGTGTTGGTACAACTCTGGCGGGATCATCGACATGCCCAGATCCATCAATAGCG
The DNA here is from genome assembly GCF_056161325.1 of Alteromonas sp. ABE4_545. Lineage (NCBI taxonomy): Bacteria > Pseudomonadati > Pseudomonadota > Gammaproteobacteria > Alteromonadales > Alteromonadaceae > Alteromonas > Alteromonas sp. ABE4_545. Next base: position 24,915 of record NZ_JBSWYY010000028.1, on the reverse strand, counting down.
CACCTAAACTCGCTTCTTCTACCATGTCTCTGTCGTAGCCGATATGGTTGGCAAAAATCGACATAAGAATACTGCAGTTAATGGAATGTTCGAGTAAATATTCGTCTGCATTTTTGATCATGGTTAAGCAAGACAACGCATCTTGATTGTCGAATACGCTCTCGATAATAGAGCGTGACAAATCCGCTGCTTGTTGATTGTCTTTTGCACTGCCGGTTTTCAAAGAGTTGATAAAATCACTTTGCATATTCACGGCTTGGGTATACAGCGTATTCGCTGAATTGAGAGCGTCGGCGTGATTAGTGGGTTTGGCTGGTGCAGAAGCCGTTGTCTCTTCTGGTGTATCTGCTTGTACTTCTTGTTCGGCTATCTTGCTCTTTGCAAAGTCTACTTCAACAACCTTAATACCTTTGGTTCGCAACTGTTCAATAACTTGAAGGGTTTTGACCATGCCACTGGAGCGCATCTTCATGTTACCGCTTTGTTCGACAACTTGTTGCACATACATGCCAGGTTTTAAGTCATCAATAGTCACGTTTTTCAGCATGTTTGCTCCTGCTACTTATAGGGTCGTTTTTTGCTGTTATTTAGGCGTAATTGGGGCGCCTGAAATTAATAAGGCAAAGTTTAGCAACAAAACTGCCGCAAGTGGGAGGCATTTTTTCTGATTCTGTTGTGATTAATCAATGAATACGCGGAGTGCGTCACGTGCTGAAGTTGAAGTGCAAGCAGAAATGGTGTCGAATTAAAAAGCGGTGTTGCCACTAATGCGTGACATCACCGTTTTAATCCCAATGCCATTATCTGGCTTTACTGCAAGAAATGATATGGGGTACGTAGCTTACAACCATGCGGGTTGCTTACCCTCGTAAGCCTCAATCGTATTGGTAAGCTCAAGGGTTTGACCAATGGCATCTAAGCCTTTGAGCAGGTTGTTTTTGTGATGCTCAGCAATCTCAAAGCTCACCGTTACATCACCAACAGAAACCGTTTGCGCGGGCAAATCAACGGTAAAGCTTGCCGCTGGGTTTGCTTCTACAGCTGCGAAAAGCTTGTCCATTTCAGGGTTGGCAAGTGCAACCGGAAGTAATTGGTTGTTGATACAGTTGCCGTAAAAAATATCAGCGAAGCTGGTGGCAATCACAACCGAAAAACCGAAATCGGCCAGCGCCCATGGTGCGTGTTCACGGCTTGAACCACAGCCAAAGTTTTCGCGAGACAACAAAATGCTTGCGCCTTGGTGTTCTGGTTTATTCAACGAAAACTCAGGGTTTGGCTCTTGTTCGTGTAGGTCGAGGTAGCGCCAGTCGTGAAACAAGTGCTTGCCATAACCAACGCGTGTTACACCCGTTAGAAACTGCTTAGGAATAATTTGGTCAGTGTCGACGTTAGCTTGATCCAACGGACATGCAATACCAGTGTGTTGGGTAAAACCTGTGGTGTTTTGACTCATGATTACTCCTGAAAATCTCTGACGTCGGCAAAATAGCCTCGCAATGCCGCAGCGGCTGCCATGGCTGGGCTAACCAAATGAGTACGTGCATTTCGCCCTTGGCGGCCTTCAAAGTTACGGTTGCTGGTTGATGCGCAGCGATCGCCTGGGCCAAGAATATCGTCGTTCATACCTAAGCACATAGAGCAACCGGGTAAACGCCATTCAAAACCCGCGTCGACAAAGATTTTGTCTAACCCTTCAGCTTCGGCTTGGCGTTTTACCGCGCCTGAGCCTGGAACGATGATCGCGGTGACCTTGTCAGATACTTTACCTTGCTTAGCAATCGTTGCCACTGCGCGTAAATCTTCAATACGCCCATTGGTACATGAGCCGATAAACACGTGTGAAACTGGGATGTCGGCGAGCTTGTCGCCTGCGTTAATGCCCATATAAGCCAAGGCTTTTTTGGCTGACTCTTTCTCAATAGGGTCGCTAAAATCTTCTGGTCCTGGCACTGGTGTTGTTACACCAATGACTTGGCCAGGGTTAGTTCCCCATGTTACCTGTGGTGCGATATCTGCCGCTTCTAATTCAACCACGGTGTCAAAGGTTGCGCCTTCATCCGTGTATAAGGTTTTCCAGTAATCAACCGCTGCTTGCCAATGTGCTTCGCTGGGGGCGAACTCGCGGCCTTTTAAGTACGCAAACGTGGTTTCGTCTGGTGCCACCATACCTGCTTTCGCGCCGGCTTCGATACTCATGTTGCAGATGGTCATGCGCTCTTCCATCGACAAGCTTTCGATGGCTTCACCGCAGTATTCGATAACGTGACCAGTAGCTCCTGCATGGCCAATTTTACCAATAATCGCAAGAATTATATCTTTGGCGGTAATCCCCACTGCCAACTTGCCATTCACCTTAATTTGCATGCTTTTAGCACGGCTCTGCTTCAAGGTTTGCGTAGCAAGTACGTGTTCAACCTGAGACGTACCAATACCAAATGCTAGGGCGCCGAACGCGCCATGAGTGGCCGTATGTGAGTCACCACAAACTACGGTAAAACCCGGTTGAATTAGGCCTAATTCAGGCCCCATTACGTGTACTATTCCTTGTTTTTGGTGACCGACAGGGAATAGTTTTACACCGTGTTCTTCACAGTTTTGTGCCAGAGTTTGCAGTTGTAGTTGGTTTTGCGGGCCACAGGCATCCAATGCGAGAGAGCGCGTAGAGATGCTGTGGTCCATAGTTGCAAATGTGCGGTCGGGACGACGTACCTTACGACCCTTCTCATTCAAACCGGCAAATGCCTGTGGTGATGTTACTTCGTGAATAAGATGACGGTCGATATAAATCAAACTGTCTTCACCGATTTGATCAACGATGTGAGCTTCCCACACCTTGTCGTATAAAGTCTTGGCCATGATGAGATATTACTCCTGATTCAATATCTGACGTACGATTTCGTCGCCCACTTGAGCCGTTGTTGCGGCTTCTGATCGTTTTTCTGGGGCTAACAATTCGCCTGTAAGTACGCCTTTTTCTAGTGTCGCTACTACGGCTGCGTCGATGGCATCAGCAGCTGCGACTTCATTTAAGCTGAAGCGAAGAAGCATGGCAGCAGACAAAATTTGCGCGATTGGGTTAGCAATGCCTTTGCCCGCAATATCAGGTGCTGAGCCGCCTGCTGGCTCATACATGCCGAAACCTTGCTCATTGATACTGGCTGAAGGAAGCAAACCCATAGAGCCGGTGATCATGGCGCATTCATCAGAAATGATATCGCCAAATAGGTTAGAACAAAGCATCACGTCAAATTGTGCAGGGTCTTTAATTAACTGCATGGTCGCGTTATCAATGTAGATATGTTCAAGTTCTACATCGGGGTAATCTGCGGCCACTTTTTCAACTATTTCACGCCACATACGGCTGGTAACAAGCACGTTGGCTTTGTCTACCGAGGTCACTTTGTTACGGCGTTTTTGCGCCGCTTCAAAGGCACTGACTGCAATGCGGCGGATTTCGCGTTTGCTATAGCGCATAGTGTCGTAGGCAAATTCTTCTTCGCCTTCACCTTCGCGACCTTTAGGCTGACCAAAGTAAATACCACTGGTGAGTTCGCGTACTACCAGTACGTCAACGCCGCTAGCAGCGATATCTGCACGAAGTGGAGACAAAGCCGCAAGCTCTGGATAAATACGCGCTGGACGTAGGTTGCTGAACAAGTCAAAGTGGCTGCGCAGGGTTAATAGCGCAGCGCGCTCTGGGCGCTGTTCAAGCGGTAAATTGTCCCACTTCGGGCCACCGATTGAGCCGAATAAAATGGCGTCTGCGTCTTCACAACCTTTTAAGGTTTTTGCAGGTAGGGCTTCGCCTTCGGTGTCGATGGCATAACCACCAACAGGGTAATCGGTACGCGTAAAAGAGAGGCCAAACTTCTGCTCGATGGCATCCAACACTTTATTGGCTTCTTGCATGACTTCCGGGCCGATGCCGTCTCCGGCGAGCACCGCGATGTTATATTGGCTCATTTATACTCCTGCTACGCGTACTTGTTGATTCTTCTGTTGGTCGATTTGATCGGCCAAATGAGTGTTGTTCAATACGAAGATTAAGGCTTTTACACCCGCTTCTACGATATCAGTGGCAAGGCCGATACCGTGGAAACGGCGACCTTTGTATTCGGCAATAATGCCAACTTGGGCCAAGGCGTCTGCACCTTCGCCTTTTGAGTCGAGTTTAAAATCGACCACTTCTAATTCGTGATCATTACCCATGATTTGCATAATGGCATTAAAGGCAGCATCAACTGGCCCGTTGCCTGTTGCAGCTTGGGTAACTGTGTCGTCACCTACTTCTAGTTGCACGGTTGCACTTGGGATAATTTCGCGGCCTGCGGTGGCCTGTAAATAAGACAACTTATAATAGGAAGACTCTTGCTTCTGTTGGTCGAAGAACAAGATGGCTTCTAAATCATAGTCGTAAACCTGACCTTTTTTATCAGCAAGCTTCAAAAACGCTGTGTATACCGCTTCCAAATCGTATTCGTCAGGTTGATAACCCAACTCCATCAAACGGTGTTTGATGACGTGGCGGCCTGAACGCGAGGTAAGGTTCAAGTTGTTCTTGTTAATACCCACGCTTTCAGGGGTCATAATTTCATAGGTATTTTGCGCTTTTAATACACCGTCTTGGTGAATGCCCGATGAATGACTAAAAGCATTCGCACCGACAATAGCCTTGTTAGCTTGAACCGGCATATTACAAAGTTGGCTGACCAACTTAGAGGTGCGGTAAATCTCTTGCGACTGGATATTGGTTTCAAAACCAAGCATGTCTTTACGAGTTTGTAAGATCATGGCGATTTCTTCCAACGAGCAGTTCCCAGCACGTTCGCCTATACCGTTAATGGTACATTCTATCTGACGTGCACCTTGCTCTACCGCTGCAAGAGAGTTGGCTACTGCCAAGCCCAAGTCGTTGTGGCAGTGCACAGAAATAATTGCTTTGTCGATATTGGGTACGCGGTTGAATAACTGCTTGATGATACCACCAAACTCAGTGGGAGTCGTATAACCCACAGTATCTGGAATATTCACCGTGGTCGCGCCGGCATTGATTGCAGATTCAACCATTCGGCAAAGATAATCGATGTGGGTACGGCCTGCATCTTCACAAGAAAATTCCACATCGTCAGTATAGCGTCGAGCGTGTTTAACCGCAGCAACGGCCATTTCTACGATTTCGTCTTGTGACTTACGCAATTTACTATTTACGTGGATATCTGAGGTGGCGATAAAAGTGTGAATACGGAATTGGTCAGCAACTTTTAACGCTTCACCACAGGCGGTAATGTCAGCCTCAAGTGCACGGGACAATCCACACACTGTGGCGTTTTTCACTTCGCGAGCAATTTGCTGAACCGATTTGAAATCACCGGGAGAAGAAACGGGGAAACCCGCCTCAATGATATCAACGCCAAGACGCTCGAGCGCGAGCGCGATCTGCAGTTTTTCTTTAGCGGTTAAACTGGCAGGCAAGGCTTGTTCGCCGTCGCGCAAGGTCGTATCAAATATTTTTACCTGATTCGTCATGGCTCTTGTACTCTTGGTTTGTTAGTTAAAAAAAAACCCGTGCTTAGCACGGGTTTTTGTAGTTATTCTTTGCTGGTCGCAATCTACCCGTGCAGTCTCGCTGCCATAAGGAGTAGAAGTGATAGAAGAAAACGCGACATTTTTAGGGCTTTGTTTTTCGTTGACCAGTTAAGTAGGCACAATGTAACGGTTAAGCCTTGGTCAGGTCAACCCTTAGTTACATAAATTACATAACTTTTGGTTATAAATATTTTGAGAATTACAGGATATTAGGATGGGATTCTCTAAAATGGGGCCAAATTAACGTGGTCGAAAGTAACATTTCACGCAAACTGAGTGTACGTGGTGATGTTTTTCCTTTGTGATTCCAGCTATGGCCGCAACACGCAGAGGTCATAATGGCTTTACTGGGCTTACACAGGGTGAGGTTGTCATATTCAGATTTAGGGTTGTCGAGGTATTGGCCATTAAAATCGAACCAACCGAGTTTATTTAAATGCACAGTGTGATTTTCGCTTTGTACTCGGTCGATACTGTCGAGTTCAATATGTTCGCCGCCTATTTGCTCAACGCGCACAGGAACCACCAACCCATAGTTCGCATAATCACAGTACCAAGCATAGGTTTTAGCTTCATCGTGCAAGCGCGCAGGGCTTTTGCTGGGTTGTTTGGCTTGCCAGCTGGCATTGTGGTTGTCTACATCAATAGGGGCGGGGTTGTGAGCTAAATAGCGCGCTGCGCGTTTAACGTGATGCGTGAGGCCTGCTAAGCGACGTTGCATCAAAGACACCTGTTTAGGGCCTTGCTGGGCTAAATAAAGGAGTTCACGTTCGTAAAGTGCATTACAGAGTTCAGCAAACTCAGGTTGTGTATCCTGATTGCTTTGTGGGGATGAGAAAAAATCGGTCTGGGACGACGACGATTCGGTCATGTTCGACACTGATTCACTACAATAAACTCCATACCGGTACAGATTATATACCGGAATGGAGTAGTCAATAGCAAATCTTTGTTGTCAGTGTGAATTACTGACCTTTGATTTCGCTACGGCCGTTGTATTTTGCTGCGTCACCCAATGCTTCTTCGATGCGAAGAAGTTGGTTGTACTTAGCAACACGGTCAGAACGACAAAGTGAACCAGTTTTGATTTGGCCAGCAGCTGTACCTACCGCTAGGTCAGCGATAGTGGCGTCTTCAGTTTCACCAGAGCGGTGAGAGATAACAGCAGTGAAGCCTGCATCTTTTGCCATCTTGATTGCTTCAAGTGTTTCGGTAAGTGAACCGATTTGGTTGAATTTGATCAAGATAGAGTTACCGATACCGTTTTCAGTACCACGCTTAAGGATCTTAGTGTTGGTTACGAACAAGTCATCACCTACTAGCTGAACCTTGTCGCCAATCTTCTTAGTTAGGCTTGCCCAACCGTCCCAGTCGCTCTCGTCTAGGCCATCTTCGATTGAAACGATAGGATACTGTTCACTCAGGGCTGCAAGGTAGTCACCAAACGCTTCTGAATCAAAGCTCTTGTCTTCGCCAGACAATACGTATTTGCCGTCTTTGTAGAATTCAGACGCTGCACAGTCTAGTGCAAGTGTTACGTCTTCATTCATTTTGTAGCCGGCTTTTTCTACTGCTTCAACGATAACAGCAAGGGCTTCTGCATTTGAGCTAAGGTTTGGCGCAAAACCACCTTCGTCACCAACTGCAGTGTTAAGGCCTTTCGCACTTAGTACTTTTTTCAAGTTATGGAAAATTTCAGCACCCATGCGCAATGCTTCTTTGAAGCTTTTCGCGCCAACAGGCTGAACCATGAACTCTTGAATATCTACGTTGTTGTCGGCGTGCTCACCACCATTGATGATGTTCATCATAGGTACAGGCATAGAGTACTGACCAGACGTACCGTTTAGATCAGCGATGTGCTCGTACAAAGCTACGCCTTTTTCTAATGCAGCTGCTTTTGCTACTGCCAAAGATACTGCAAGGATTGCGTTCGCACCTAGCGTTTCTTTGTTTTCAGTGCCGTCAAGCTTGATCATAAGTGCATCGATATCGCTTTGAGCAAGTGCATCTTTACCAACAAGCGCTGGTGCGATCACATCGTTTACCGCTGCTACTGCTTTGATAACACCTTTACCCATGTAGCGCGCTTTGTCGCCGTCACGCAGTTCCAATGCTTCACGAGAACCAGTTGATGCGCCAGAAGGTGCGCAAGCACGACCCATTACACCTGATTCTAGGTATACGTCTGCTTCTACTGTTGGGTTACCGCGTGAGTCAAGAATTTCGCGTCCAATAATGCGTGAGATATTCGCCATGTTTTTTCCTCAACATAAGTGTGACCCCACGGGAGAGAAGGGTCACTTTTATTATTTAAAATTAATGATTTTGCTTTTGGTATTCGCCTGCTGCTGCAACGAAACCCGTAAACAAAGGGTGTCCATCCCGAGGTGTAGAAGTAAATTCCGGGTGGAACTGGCCAGCAACGAACCAAGGATGATCAGGGATTTCAATCACTTCTACAAGTCGTTTGTCGGTGGACAAACCACTGACTTTCAGCCCTGCTGCTTCAACCTTATCACGCAGATTGTTGTTCACCTCATAACGGTGACGGTGACGCTCGTAAATCTCTGCGTTGCCATAGGCATCATATACCTTACTTCCTTCAATTAGATGACAAAGCTGACTACCTAACCGCATTGTGCCACCTAAATCGGAACTTTCTGAGCGTTTTTCTGTTGAACCGTCTGCATCTAACCATTCAGTGATCAAACCTACCACTGGGAAAGGTGTTTCTGGATCAAATTCAGTACTGTTTGCACCTTCAAGGCCTGCAACGTTACGCGCATATTCAATGTACGCCACTTGCATGCCCAAACAAATGCCTAAATAAGGTACTTTGTTTTCGCGCGCGTACTTCGCCGCCGCAATTTTACCTTCAATACCACGTTCACCGAATCCGCCCGGTACCAGAATCGCATCGAGTTTCTCAAGGATTTGCGTACCTTTGCTCTCAACATCTTGAGAGTCAATGTAGTGAATATTAACGGTAAGGCGGTTTTTCAACCCTGCGTGTTTTAACGCTTCGTTTACTGACTTGTAGGCATCAGGTAGTTCGACGTATTTACCAACCATGCCAATGTTGACTTCAGCGGTAGGGTTAGACTCGGCATAAAGCACTTGCTCCCACTCGCTCAAGTCTGCTTCTTTGCAGTCTAAGCCAAAGCGGTCAACAACCAATTGATCCATGCCTTGTGCTTTAAGTGCAGCAGGAATGCGGTAGATGCTATCTACGTCTTTCAGTGAAATAACCGCTTTGTCTGCCACGTTGGTGAACAAGGCGATTTTTGAACGTTCGGTGGAAGGTAATGCACCGACTGAACGACAAACTAGAATATCTGGCTGAATACCAATAGAACGCAGCTCTTTTACTGAGTGCTGAGTGGGTTTGGTTTTCACTTCACCAGAAGCAGGCATGTAAGGAACCAGAGTAAGATGCATGAACATGGCACGTTCACGGCCCACTTCTGTACCTAGCTGACGAATGGCTTCTAAGAACGGTTGTGATTCGATATCACCAACGGTACCACCAACTTCAACGATGGCGACATCATGGCCTTCAGCACCTTCAATCACACGACGTTTAATTTCGTTAGTGATATGAGGAATAACCTGAATCGTTGCCCCCAAGTAATCGCCGCGACGTTCGCGCTTCAATACTTCTTCGTATACACGACCCGTCGTAAAGTTATTTCGCTTAGTCATACGAGTGCGAATAAAGCGCTCATAGTGACCTAAGTCGAGGTCGGTTTCCGCTCCGTCGTCTGTTACAAACACTTCTCCGTGTTGAATGGGGCTCATGGTGCCAGGATCAACGTTAATGTACGGATCCAACTTGAGCATTGTGACGGTAAGACCGCGTGCTTCAAGGATGGCGGCAAGGGATGCGGCAGCAATACCCTTACCAAGCGATGAAACGACACCGCCGGTGACGAAAATATAATTTGTCATGCGAAACCTAAGGCATTGGGTTGTATGGGTAATTTGTTGAACTTTTAGCGTCGCAGGTGAGCGAGCAAATTCAACAACTGGACGGCGCAACAGTATACCGAAAAGCGCGCGTTCAAACAATCAGCATAGATGGAAAAGTGGTATTTTTACTACTTCAGCGGGTTTTTATTTGCAGACGCGGTGAATAATGCCTTATTCACCGCGTGATATGCTGCCGCGAAAGTGCTTTTAACGTTTTAATTCGCTTGGCTTAAACGCTTTAACGTGTAGAGAATATCGAGCGCTTCTCGGGGGCTTAGGTCATCGGGGTGAATGCCTTCGAGCGCTTGTTTAAGCGGGGCGGGGTCGACATCAAGTGAAAGTTGAGCTGGCGCATCTTTACTGGTGGCGACATTAGCCGATTGAGCTGACATGGCACTTGGCTCTGCCTCTAACGCTTTTAATTTTGCTTTGGCTAGTTGAATAACTTCTCTGGGTACACCAGCAAGTTGAGCAACTTGTAATCCATAACTCTTACTTGCTGCACCGGTTTCCACCGTATGCATAAAGCGAATGGCGTCTTCGTGTTCTACCGCGTTCACGTGTACGTTAACAACGCCTTGTTGTTGCTCGGCGAGTTGCGTTAACTCAAAGTAATGAGTGGCAAATAACGTATAGGCTTGGAGTTTACTGGATAAATAATCCGCACAGGCCCACGCTAATGACAGTCCGTCGTAGGTACTGGTTCCTCGGCCAATTTCGTCCATCAATACCAAAGAATTGGCCGTGGCATTGTGTAGAATGTTCGCCGTTTCGGTCATTTCCACCATAAAGGTAGACCGTCCGGAGGCGAGGTCGTCAGAAGCGCCAATGCGCGTGAAAATACGATCAATTGGCCCAATTTGCGCCGATTCAGCTGGTACATAGCTACCCATGTAGGCGAGCAGAACGATAAGCGCGGTTTGCCTCATGTAGGTTGATTTACCGCCCATATTAGGGCCAGTGATTACTAACATTCTCGAATCATTATTCATCGATAATGGGTTAGCGATAAACGGGTCGGTCATCACTTGCTCTACTACCAAATGGCGACCTTGCTGATAGGTAATACCTGTTTGGTCTGAAAGCGTTGGACAGTGCAACTCCAAGGTTTCAGCACGCTCAGCTAACGTGGTGATCACATCGAGTTTGGCAAGAGCTGCGGCACAATCTATTAAGTCGTTAAGATAAGGGTGTAACAAATCGAATAGCTCTTCGTAGCGCTTTTTCTCTAACGCCAGCGCCCGACCTTGACTGGTTAGTACTTTATCTTCGTGTTCTTTGAGTTCGGGCGTAATGTATCGCTCGGTGTTTTTCAGTGTTTGACGACGAATGTATTCCGCCGGAGCGAGTTCACTATTGGCGCGGCTGATTTCAATGAAAAAGCCGTGAACCTTGTTATAGCCAACTTTAAGTGTGGCAATTCCTGTGCGCTCACGTTCACGCAATTCTAATTGGTGAAGATAATCGGTAGCCCCTTGTGATAGATCGCGCAGTTCGTCTAGCTCGCTATCGTACCCTGGGGCAATCACGCCACCATCTCTGATCACCACAGGGGGATTTTCAATAATCGCGTTTGTGAGTAAGTCGGCCATGTCGGGGAAAGTGCCGATTTCTGCCGCTAACGTTTTAACTAATGGTGTGTCGTAGAACGCCAGAAAGTCTTGTAATTCTGGCAAGGTATTCAGTGCTTGGCGCAAACGGGCGAAATCTCTCGGCCTTGCCGAGCGCAGCGCCAAACGGGCCATAATGCGTTCAATGTCACCAATGTGCTTGAGGGCCTGACGAATATTATCGGCAGGCTCTTCCAGCATCGCGCCAATGGCTTGTTGGCGATGGGCGAGTTCTTTTTGGTCGGTAATGGGGGCGTGAATAAAGCGCTGTAGTAAGCGGCTGCCCATTGCGGTAGAGGTATTATCTAAAACCGAGAACAAGGTATTGTCTGTGCCGCCAGATAAGTTCTGCGTTAGCTCCAAATTGCGGCGTGTAGCGGCGTCGAGTTGAACGCGCGTATCTTGTTGTTCAAGGCGAATATTGCGAATGTGCGGGAGGGCTGTTCGCTGTGTGTCTTTCACATATTGCAGTACACATCCTGCCGCACCAATCGCAAGAGGCACATTACCCAAGCCAAACCCAGCCAGTGATTGAGTGCCAAATTGTTGGTTTAATTGCTCGGTTGCCGAATCGGAGTCAAATTCCCAAATGGGGCGGCGGCGAATGCCTTTTAGATGCTCTATGGCAGTCATATAGCCAAAATCTTCTGGGTAGAGCAATTCAGCTGGATTAAGTCGTTGTAACTCAGCGCTGAGTTGTTCTTCGCCCTGACACTGGATTACGAGAAAGCGACCGCTGGTGACATCCAAGGTGGCAATCCCGAACGTGGCTTCCTGATGGCATACTGCGGCGAGTAAGTTGTCTCGACGCTCTTCTAACAGGGCTTCATCGGTAACGGTTCCCGGTGTAACGATGCGCTGTACTTGGCGCTCGACTGGGCCTTTACTGGTTGCAGGATCGCCAACCTGCTCGCAAATGGCAACCGATTCACCCATTTTAACCAAACGTGCAAGGTAACTTTCTACCGCATGGTAAGGAACGCCTGCCATTGGAATAGGCTCTCCACCCGATTTCCCTCTTGCGGTCAGCGAGATGTCTAATAATTGTGCGGCTTTTTTAGCGTCATCGTAGAACAGCTCATAAAAATCGCCCATGCGATAAAAAAGTAGGATGTTGGGGTGCTGCGCCTTGATATTTAGGTATTGGCGCATCATCGGCGTGTGTGATTCCAAAGAAGCCTCGATAATTGGTGTATGTAAACTTGATTCTTATACTTGAGCCCATATTTTACAGGCTTAAGCGACAATACCGCGACACACGTTTGTGTCAACTCTCGATTTATTAGACAGTATTATTGTTATGAGCCAAGTATTTTCAACACCCGAACGAGAAAACAAGCCTGATTGCACATTGGTTGAACAGGTTACGTACATTGGTAACGCCCTTCGTGAGCGAGGTTGGCAAGTGTCTTGTGCTGAGTCGTGTACGGGCGGTGGGTTGGCTTACTATTTTACGTCTGTGTCAGGAAGTTCTGATTGGTTTTCACAGAGTTGGGTGACCTATTCCAACGATGCTAAAATGTCAGCGTTGGGGGTACCAGAATCGGTTCTGGCGGAATACGGTGCGGTATCTGAGCAAACCGTTGCATCCATGGTTAATGGTGTACATCAACAGTCAGGGGCTGAGTTAGGTGTGAGCATCAGTGGTATTGCTGGCCCAGGCGGCGGTTCAGTTGATAAACCTGTAGGCACGGTGTGGTTTGGTTTTTACTTTAATGGTGAAGTAATAACACGGCGCTGTGTATTTGATGGCGATCGTGATGCGGTAAGATTACAAGCCATTGCATTTGCTCTAGATAATCTGTACCAGTGGCTGGTTGCTCAGTGATATTTGTTTTTGTCAGACTAGGATCAAATTTGGTCTGTAGATCAAAAAATAAAAGATTACGCTTGAAACTGTATAATTATACAGTATAGTTACAGGCATAAACTGTTTTACTAATTTTAGGCCAATGCGTGATGTACTCGCAACGCGTATTTGCCATTTATCCCGAGGATAATTCTGTGGACGATAATAAATCTAAAGCGCTCACGGCTGCGGTTGGCCAAATCGAAAAGCAATTTGGTAAAGGTGCCATTATGCGCTTGGGCGACAACCAAGCAATGGATATCGAAGCTATTTCAACAGGCTCATTGAGCATTGATATTGCATTAGGTATAGGTGGTTTACCATGTGGCCGTGTGGTAGAGATTTATGGTCCTGAATCGTCGGGTAAAACTACACTTACATTGCAAGTTATTGCTCAAGCACAAAAAAAAGGCAAGACGTGTGCCTTCGTTGATGCTGAGCACGCCCTTGACCCTGTATACGCAGAGAAGTTAGGCGTTAATATTGATGACCTACTCGTGTCTCAACCTGATACTGGTGAGCAAGCTCTGGAAATTTGCGACATGTTGGTTCGTTCAGGTGCAGTTGACGTAGTAATTGTCGACTCGGTAGCGGCGTTAACACCAAAAGCAGAAATCGAAGGTGACATGGGTGACTCTCATGTTGGTTTGCAGGCGCGTTTGATGTCTCAAGCATTGCGTAAACTCACTGGTAATATTAAGCGCTCAAATACCCTGTGCATCTTTATCAACCAAATTCGTATGAAAATTGGTGTGATGTTTGGTAACCCTGAAACCACAACGGGTGGTAACGCGTTGAAGTTTTACTCGTCAGTGCGCTTGGATATTCGTCGTATTGGTGCTGTGAAGGAAGGCGACGAAGTCGTGGGTAATGAAACACGAGTTAAGGTCGTGAAGAACAAAGTTGCTCCTCCATTTAAGCAAGCGGAGTTCCAAATTCTTTATGGTCAAGGTATCAGCAAAGAAGCAGAATTGATCGACCTAGGCGTAAAGCAGAAGTTAATTGAGAAAGCTGGCGCTTGGTATAGCTACAACGGCGAGCGTATTGGTCAGGGTAAAGCTAACGTGGCGAAGTTCTTAAAAGAGAACGTAGAAATGGCCAACGATATTGAACAAAAAATTCGTGACGAGTTGTTGTTGAAGAAAAGTGTAAAAGCCGATGAGGTTGAGCCTGAAGACGCGCTTTAATTTTTATTGATACGATTGTTACTTTAAAAGAACGGGTGCTCTGCTGATTGCATTTCGTTCTAGCCTATTGCCCGCAGCCACCTAACCCTGCGGGCTTTTTTGTTTTGTGCGTTGTTAAATTTTACTTGTCTCTGGCGTAGCGTTTTGATTTACGCTTGTTCATCTAAGCCGGGAAAAGTTTTAGCCCAGTCATGGGGGACTTTACCTTGTATCAAATAAGAGTAGGCAATCAGCTCGGCAATGACATAATAAAGAGACTCTGGTATGTCCTGCCCAATATCCAAAGTTGCGAGAACTTCGCTTAGATATGGATCTTCATGCACAATAATGCCGTCTTCTACGGCCGCAGCGATAATCGCTTCTGCAAGGTCATCATAGCCCTTTGATACCACTTTGGGAGCGCTATCCGCCCCAGACTCATAGCGTAAGCCGATGGCTCTTTTTGACGTTTGGCTCATGCCTGAGTTTCCAATATCTGATAAGGCCTACTACTTAGGTGTTCAGGAATGACTCCTCGTTGAAAGCGACGTTGCCCAATTTCTAGGCCATGAGCGGTTAGACGTTTGAGCAAATAGGGGAGGGTGTCGGCGACTTGATGTAACAGTGGGTCAGTAGACGTGTAGATATCAATATCGATTAACTCATCTTTGATTTTCACTTTCGCGAGCATTTCTCCTAATTCTCCAACATCTAATTTCATCGTGATTCGCCAGTTTTTTCGCTCGCTTTTCGCTTTTTGCTGGGCATTGTCTTTTTCTGAGTCCCGTTGAATTAAAAGTTCGGTTGGGGTTTGATTGTGTTGGCTACTTGGCAACACGTAATACAGCGATTGTTCACCCTGTAACGCTTGTTCGGCACTGTGTAACTTAGCCTGACTGTGATTAGCAAGCAGAGATTTGGCTTGTTTAAATAATGATGATTGTTGATCAAGCTGAGCAATGTCTCGCAATAAATTGCTGCTGCCGCGTTGTGGGCTAGACGTACCAGTACCCATGGCACTTTTTGTTTTAATCTCACTTTCTGCGGCTAACTCTTTGCTCAGTTGGGGAAATTGTCTGCTCGCTCTGGCAGTTAAACTTAACTGTATAACCGTAATTAACCCATTAATAAAATTAGACTGCGTAGGCGACGGCATAATGAGTTGCCGTGGAGTTAGAAGGCTCGGCGCTGTGAGTAGTTGTTTAATTTGTTGGGCGTCTTTGCCGTCAGGCGTTACCTGCGCAGTGGCTGGGGCAGGCTCTGCTGGGGGGAGTTTACTTATATCTGTCGTTGCAATATTGAGCGACAATAACTGTTCTTTGAGTTGGTGACGCGCATTGGTTGTTTCTGAAACCGCTGGAGGTTTCATTTGCTCAAATTGTTTTATTAATTTTTGTAGCGCTTCTGTTGGTGACGCTGATTGCGATAAGGCCTGCTTTGCCATGACCTGAATGGCGGCTTTTATTTGCGGAAACTGTTGTTCCACGGCGAGTCGCTGCTCAGTATTTTTTTGCTCGATGATGTGTTGGTGGCTCGACAACGTATTGGCTTTTGCTTGTTGGAGTATTGGCGTTGAACCTATGGCTGTTTTTCCATCCGTTATTTGTGACAATAGGGTCGCAGACATTTTAGGTACAGACTTTATTACTTCACTTGCTTCTTTTGCGGGCAATGAAAGCGTGCCAATAACTCGGGATTCGTGTTGCTCAATAGACCACTGCTGACCAGATAGCACTAGTTTAGGCGCGCCATTGCTGTCAATTTTGGGTGCGACGTCACTGATCGTCTGCGCTAACAAGGGCGTTTTTTGTGCTTTGGTTATGGCTATTGGTGACAGTGGTAATGGTTGCTGCTTTGCGCTTTGTAAGGTAATGGCTTGAACGAGTTTTTCGTTCCCTATAATGGGAAATCTAGTGGCAGCCAATTGATTCGATTTGGTCGCATCAGTGGGTGATTCAGTTTTTGGGGGATTGGCTCGCACTATTACCTCCGCAGATTTTTCACTGATAGGACGTAATTCAACCAAAACAGGTTGCCCCTGATAGAGCTTGGGGCTGCTGATGGGCAAACTTATTTTTGCATCGCCCAGCTGTAATGTCACCGCTTCACGAGTCAGCGCCGCTACTTTTCCTTCAGCCACAATACCGCTTTGCACGTTCTTACTCAATGTGGTGGCGATTACCTCAAGTAACTTTCCTTTCTCTGGCGTGGTTATGGTCAATGGAATAGATTGAGGGCGCTGTTCAATCAGTAGCATTGGTGAGGACAAATCAGACAGAGCTTGTTGAGGTGTCTTGAGACTCTGAGCACCGATTTTCGAGATTTCATTCAATAAGGTTTGGCTAAGAGCGCCATTGTTTTTGGTATCAACGATTCGATATTGACTGTCCGTATTGAAAGTGATGGGGTTAGTCGCTTCGAGAATAGTTCTAAAGTGATGTTCGTCAATCGCTAACTGCACTAATTGCGGAGTATATTGAACAAGGGTGACGGCCAACGATTGTTCTTGCAATGAAGTTTGCGCAGGGATCGCGCTGACAGCGACAGGTGCACTACTCAACAACGCATTGATCGTATTGGTCGGAGTTGGAGAACTTGTATTCATAGTTTGTGTATCGGCAACAGAATGAAAACCCTCAGCGCAATGCAACTTTGCGTTCGATCAAGAACTAAAGTACTACTACCGATGAATTATCTACTCGTTCAATACTTTATGCTAGAATCAGGTTAAAAAATTTGCCGCTGATTTAAGGATGCAAGGAAACAGTTTGACGACAGTAGAAGCGATAGACATCAGTTGTATCAAACAAGATCGTATTTTGTTTGACGGCCTGTCGTTGTCACTCACTGCTGGCAACCTTATTTATCTTACAGGGCCTAATGGCGCAGGTAAAACCAGTCTACTGCGTATTCTCACAGGTTTGAGTGTGCCTGACAGTGGGCAAGTGTACTTCAATGGCGAACCCATTCACGCAGTACGTCAGTCTTATCATCACGCCTTGGTTTATGTGGGCCACAAATCTGGGCTGAATAGCCAGTTATCGCCCCTAGACAATTTACACTTTTGGGCAAAGCAACAGGGACTTACTCACACAAAAGTCGAAATACTTGATGTATTAGAGCGGTTAGGGCTGGTGGGTCTGGATAACATACCCATTAAAAATCTATCAGCGGGCCAACAACGGAGAGTCGCGCTGGCAAGGTTATGGATTAAGCCTGCAGATATTTGGATCCTTGATGAGCCGTTCACTGCGTTAGATTCTACTGGCGTGATCTTGTTGGAAACGTATTTTAAGCAGCATGCTGACAAAGGCGGCGCGATCATCACCACTTCACATCAGCCATTGTCCGAACGAGCCGGTCAGTTCAGCACATTCGCCATGGAGTATCAGTGGTAATGCTCTGGCGAGGTGTGTTTTTAAGAGATGTGGCGTTGGCTTTTAGGCAGCGTTCTGAACTAATGCAGCCCGTGATGTTTTTGTTATTAGTGGTGACCCTTTTCCCGTTGGGGGTAGGCCCTGGGCCAGAAACTCTCCAACGTATTGGCCCCGGTGTGATATGGATTGCTGCGATCTTATCTTCATTATTGGGGATGGAGCGTCTGTTTCGCGATGATTTTCAAGACGGCAGTTTGGAACAACTGTTGTTATCCGGCATTCCACTAACCGCAGTTGCAACGAGCAAAGTGTTGTGCCATTGGTTGGTAACGTCTTTGCCTATCGTGATCCTTTCTCCGCTGTTAGCCTTATTTTTAAATCAAACCTGGGCCATGTATCAGGCATTGTTGGTGACGTTACTGATAGGTACCCCGATATTATCGTTAGTTGGCGCCATTGCCGTTGCGCTTACCGTGGGTATTGCACGAGGCGGCGTGTTGCTCTCTCTGCTATTGATTCCGGTTTTTATTCCCGTATTGATTTTTGCTACTTCCGCGGTAGAAGCGGCATCAATGCAGCTACCATACTTAGCGCATATTGCTATTATTGGTGCTATTTTATTGTTAACGCTGGCACTGGCGCCTTTTGCGATTGCCTATGCATTAAGAGTGAGTCATAACTGATGTGGAAGTGGTTACATCCCTATGCCAAAACTGAAAAAGCGTATCAACTTTGCGAGCGCCTGTATCCATATTGTTTCTATAGTGCCTTAGTATTGTTATTAAGCGGCTCGATATGGGGGCTGGCCTTTGCCCCACAAGATTATCAACAAGGCGATTCCTTCCGCATTATCTATATTCATGTTCCGGGGGCGATGTTGTCTATGGGCACCTATGTTGCCATGGCTATCGCTGCGCTAGTTGGTTTAGTTTGGCAATGGCGAACTGCTTTTATGGCGATGATTGCCATGGCTCCGGTAGGTGCGGTAATGACCTTGATTGCACTATTTACGGGGGCGGCATGGGGTAAGCCAATGTGGGGGGCTTGGTGGGTATGGGATGCTCGGTTGACCTCAGAATTGATTTTACTATTTCTCTATCTTGGCGTGATTGCGCTTTACAGCACTTTTGACGATAAACAACAAGCGGGTAAGGCTGCGGGTGTGATGGCACTTGTTGGTGTGGTAAATATTCCAATTATTCACTATTCCGTAGAATGGTGGAACACTCTTCACCAAGGCGCGACTATTACAAAGTTAGATAAACCATCTATTGCGCCAGAGATGTTGTGGCCTTTGCTGATTAATATTCTCGGGTTCGCACTGTTTATCGCATCGGTAACAATGATGCGCATGAAAACTGAGATTTTACGCCGGGAATTACATCGCCCATGGGTAGTGAAACTCATCAAACGAGCTCAGGAGCCTACCAATGCAATTTGATAGTTGGCAAGATTTTTGGCACATGGGGGGCTATGCCATGTATGTTTGGTTGTCCTTTGGAGCGACTTTTGCAGGTATGCTTGGCTTAGTTGTGCACTCCAATTTAGCCCATAAACTATTGGTTCGTCATGCGGGCGAAGAATTTGAACGTCGTGCACGGGTAAAAAGGGCGAGAGATGCTGAAAAGTCACGCCGTCACGAGGAGTTGTTATGAACCCTCGTAGAAAGCAACGTTTAGCCGTTGTCGGTATTGCAGGTACACTCATTATCGGCGCTGTTTCGCTCATGCTGTTTGCGCTGAATGACAATATCGACTTGTTTTATACGCCTTCGGAAATTGTTTCAGGTAAAGACGGTGTTAAGCCGCAGGTTGGCCAGCGTTTGCGCATAGGCGGAATGGTGGTCCCCGGCAGTGTTGAACGCGATCCAAACTCGCTAGCGATTACATTTACTTTGGTTGATACAGGGCCAGAAGTAACGGTGCAATACAATGGCATTTTGCCTGATTTGTTTCGCGAAGGGCAGGGAATAGTGGCGACAGGGGTACTAACCGCCGCAACATCAATCAGCGCAGAAGAAGTACTGGCGAAACACGACGAGGAATATATGCCACCAGAGTTAGCTGAGAAAATGAAAGGCATTAAACACGTTAAACCTGCACAGGTGGGCGCTAATAGTGATTCCTGAAATCGGTAATATTTCGCTCACCCTTGCGCTTGTGACCGCCATTTTGCTGGCGGTTTATCCGTTATGGGGGGCTTACACGCAACATCATGGGTTAATGGCTTCTGCTCGTCCTTTAGCGATAGGCATGAGCTTCTTTACTGTATTGTCTTATATTTTTTTAACTTATGCATTCGTGACGGATGATTTTAGCGTTGCCTATGTTGCTCAACACTCCAATAGCCAATTACCTGTGTATTATAAAATGACCGCGGTATGGGGCGGACACGAAGGCTCATTTCTTTTATGGGTACTTATGTTGTCACTATGGACACTTGCGGTGGCACTCTTTAGTCGCGGTATTCCTCAAGCAATGGTCGCCCGAGTGCTTTCTATTTTGGGTGTTGTTGGTGTTGGCTTCTATCTGTTTATGCTGCTTACCTCTAACCCTTTTGAGAGTATGCTGCCTTTCTTTCCTGTTGACGGCCGTGATTTAAATCCACTGCTTCAAGATTTTGGCATGATTATTCACCCTCCTACCTTGTATATGGGGTATGTGGGGTTTTCGGTTGCTTTTGCTTTTGCTATTTCTGCTTTGTTATCAGGGCAACTCGATTCTACATGGGCCCGCTGGTCCAGACCTTGGGTTATTGCTGCATGGGCATTTTTAACAGTGGGTATATGCTTGGGCAGTTGGTGGGCCTATTACGAACTCGGTTGGGGCGGTTGGTGGTTCTGGGACCCGGTGGAGAACGCCTCGTTTATGCCTTGGTTAGTTGGCACTGCGCTAATGCACTCTTTGGCGGTCACAGAAAAGCGCAAGGTATTTAAATCATGGACAGTACTCCTCGCCATCAGCGCTTTCTCACTTAGCTTGTTGGGTACTTTCTTGGTGCGTTCTGGAGTGATTGTTTCTGTTCATTCTTTCGCCAGTGACCCTGCAAGAGGCTTGTTTATCCTTGGTATTCTCATTGTACTGACTGGATTAGGACTATTGCTGTATGGCATTCGAGCACAAGAATTAAAAGCGGCTAGTCGCTATCAAGCGGTGTCTCGAGAAGTCATGTTAGTTGGTAATAACGTACTACTTTGTGCAGCCGCGATAGTTGTGCTGTTGGGTACGCTTTTGCCTTTGGTACACAAGGAACTTGGATTAGGCTCTATTTCGATAGGAGCGCCTTTCTTCAATCAAATGTTCTTATGGTTGATTGTACCATTTGTCTTTTTCTTGGGTATTGGACCGTTAACTCGTTGGAAGCAGCAATCTGTTTATGCACTAAAAAATCAGCTGATGTTGGCATTCGCCTTAAGTGTGTGTACGGGGGTGTTGTTAAATTTCTCTTATGATGAGCCGACCTATATGGCTGCATTGGGGCTAGTGATGAGTGCCTGGATAGTGATCACCAGTATTCAGGAGGTACAACTGCGACTTCGACAGCAGTCGGAAGTGGGTTTAATGTCAGGGTTGAGTAGCCTGACACGTAGTCATTGGGGCATGATTCTGGGTCATTTAGGCTTTGCCGTCACTCTGATTGGCATCACCTTAGTGAGCAATTATGAAATGGAACGTGACGTGCGTATGACCCCAGGCGATAACCTGACTATGGGCGCATACACATTTCAGTTTCAAGGAACGCGTCGAGAACAAGGCCCTAATTATGTGGCGGATGTTGGTGTATTCGATGTGTACTACGACGGAGAAAAGATTGTTCATCTTGAACCTGAAAAACGTATTTATACCGTTCAACGTATGCCAATGACCGAAGCGGGTATTTATTCAACCTTAACCAAAGATCTATTCGTTGCCATGGGTGAACCTTTAGATGGCGGTGCTTGGGCTATTCGCGTTTACATTAAGCCATTTGTGACTTGGATTTGGGGCGGCGGCGCGATCATGGCTTTAGGCGGGATATGTTCTATCGCAGACCGACGATATCGCATGGCTAAAGTCAAAAAAGCGAAAGCGATCATCAATAAAACCAAGCAAATAGGTAGTACGCAGGAGGCTTAGTGAAACGATTCGCGTTTTTTTCAATTCCATTCATTATTTTTATGTTGGTTGTGGTGTTTTTATATCAGGGATTGTTTTCTAACCCACGCGCATTGAGCTCTCAGGCCGTTAACAAGCCGATGCCGGACTTTTCATTGCCAGACCTTATGCTACCGGGAAAAGTTTACACGCAAGAGGTGTTTAAGGGACAAGTAACCATAGTTAATGTATGGGGAGTATGGTGTGTAACTTGTGCGGTGGAGTTACCTTATCTCACGGCATTAAAAGAGCAGCAGGGAGTGAAATTTGTAGGCTTGTATTTCGACCAAGACATCGACCCCGACTTTGGTTTGAAAACCCTAGATGAAGTACAAGTGGAAGTTACTCGTATGCTCGCCAAGTTTGGTGATCCTTACGCTTTTAATATTTTTGATTTATACCGAGATACGTCTTTGGATTTAGGAGTGACAGGTGCGCCCGAGCACTTCGTGGTAGATAAAAACGGCGTTATTCGTATGCATCACATTGGCGATATTAATGAGCGGGTATGGCAGAGTAAAGTCGGGCCGCTTTATGAACAATTGCGCAATGAGGAATAACTCTGTGTTAGTTAACAAACTTAGCGTGGTTGTTTTTACCTTGATGATGAGCTTTCAATTATGGGCAACCGAAGAAACTTATCAGTTCGAGACAGATGCGCAACGTGAAGCATTTCAATCGCTGACACTGGCATTGCGTTGTCCGATGTGCCAAAACCAGAATATTGCCGACAGCGATGCAATGATAGCTCAAGATATGCGAAGAAAGGTTTATCAATTATTGAAGCAAGGAAAGTCAGAGCAAGAGATTATTGAGTATATGAAGTCTCGATATGGTGACTTTATCTATTACAGACCACCACTAACCCCCTTAACGTTATGGTTGTGGCTGTTGCCAGCGCTTTTTGCCGTGGGTGGTTTTGTGTTTGTGGTCAAACGCAAGCAACTACAAGAACCAGAGGATCGCGAGGCTAAACTGGCTAAAGCTGAAGCCTTGTTAAGGCAGGAGCAAGATAACTCATGACGTGGTGGATGTTTGGACTCATTGTTTCAGGATTGCTCACACTGTTATTGGCTTTGGTTGCGTTACCTTGGTGGCGAAGCAAGAACGATGAGGTCACCAATCAGTTATCTAATGCGCAAATTGTAAACCAACGTCTGACCGAGTTAGAAAGAGAGGTCAGAGAGGGGTTAATAACTGAGTCTGACAAACAACAAGTCAGTGACGATTTAAAAATAGCATTAGTCGAAGAGACATTAGTACATCCATCTCGTCGGGTTGAATCAAATTGGCCTGTGGTAATAGGGGCGATGTTCGCCTTGATTGTCGGTGGGGTGGTTTACTGGCAAGTTAGCCATTTAACAGAAGTTGAGCAAGCCACACACGCTCTAGCTAGATTACCTGAACTCAGCAGTAAATTGGCGTCGGGAGATGGCAATAATATCAACGTACAAGATATACAAGCGCTGACTCTGGCAATAAGAACACGGCTTATCGATGAGCCGGAAGATGAACAAGGTTGGATGTTTTTAGGCCGTTTATGGTTAGTAATAGGGCAAGATGAACAAGCGCGTGCTGCACTAGAAAAAGCGATTGAGATTGACCCTCAAAATTCGACTATCGTAATGACCTACGCGCAGATTTTGATGGCAAGTGAGTCTATCAATGATTTAAAACATGCACAAAAGCTGCTGCTGAGCTTGATTCAACAGCAACCTGATAACGACAATTTGATGTTAATGACCGCAGTTGTGTCATCTCAGGTGAATGATATGGCGACGGCGAAACTTTATTTTGATAAAATTCGAACTAAGTTGCCTAAAGATAATCCTCTTTATGTGCAACTAAGCAGTAAAATAGAAGCAGCGCAGTTGCCATTAAAGGCCGACAAAGATTTGGCCAAAACGGGTTTTGCGATTACGTTGACACTTGATGAAGGCTTACTTGATAAGGTACCTGACAAAGGGTTTTTATTTTTGTATGCCCAAGACGCAACCAGTGATAACAAAATGCCGGCAGCGGTGGTTAAGGTACCACTGACTGAATTTCCTATTACACTGGCGTTAACAACGGAAAACGCCATGTTGCCGAGTTATACACTAGCACAACTTAAACAAACACGATTAACTGCACGCATTACGCGCAACGACAATGCTACCCCTCAGTCTGGGGATTTGGTTGGTACGGTTAGTCTACCCGTTGTCGTTGGCGAAATACGCGACCAGTTGGTAGTGATCAGTAAGGAAATTATGTGAGTTTACAAAAACGAAAGTGGCTGTTGGCCGCAATTTTAGGGGCAGCGGTTTTGTCTGGTTGTGCATCTAATTCTGCACAAGAGCAAGCAAAACAGACCAATGAAGGTGATCCACGTGACCCTTTTGAATCAGTAAACCGCGTCTCTTGGGACTTTAACCAAGATGTATTGGACGCCTATATTCTTCGCCCGGTAACGATAGCCTACGTTACCGTAATGCCTCAATTTGCACGTACAGGCTTGGTTAATGCTGCAAATAACCTCGAGGAGCCAGTCAACTTCTTTAATAACCTGTTTCAAGGAAAGGTCGATAAGTCCATGGATAGCATGGCGCGATTTGTGATCAATACAACAGTCGGCTTATTGGGTGTGTTTGATGTCGCTGGCGAAATTGGTATCGCTCGTGAGGAGGAGGATTTTGGCGAAGTGTTGGGCGTATGGGGCGTTGATACTGGGCCATATTTAATGATTCCTGCTTTGGGCCCAAATGATCCTAGAAGTCTTACCGGTGATGTAGTCGATAATTTTTACTCACCGATGTCTCTGTTAAGCAGTCAAGTTTCTATTACTCGCTTTATTATTAGTGCGATAGAGGCGCGTGCCTCTTTACTCGACCAAGAGCAACAGCTTGAACAGTCGAGTGATGACTATATCTTTGTCAAAAATGCCTATTTTCAGAATTTGGAATATCAGGTGACCGACGGCAAGTCGGCAGAAAAAGAAATTCAGGATGAAGACCTGCAAAACTTTGATGAGTTTGAATCTATGCTCGAGGGTATGGATTTCGATGACCAAGGTGTGAATGACAGTCAGTAAATATTAATAAGGCCGCTAAACGCGGCCTCAGACTGTTGAATAAGCCCTAGACGAAAGTCTGGGGCTTTGATCTAATAGGCATAGTGAAATTCGGAGTGTTCACCATGCTAACCCCAAAATCCCCACAACAATACGAGTTTGAAACGGTTTAT
>NZ_JBSWYY010000027.1:0-43449 GCF_056161325.1 Alteromonas sp. ABE4_545 | reverse complement strand
AGACGAGCACACAATACGGAACTACGTTGAGCATCAAGGTCGGAAGGATTCAGATCAGCTCCGAATGGAGCTGTAACCGATAGAACCCCGGGCATGCCCGGGGGAATCTATTCGCAGGATAACGACAATGAAAATTTACGAAACCAGAACCGCCCCCAATCCTCGTCGAGTGCGTATTTTTCTTGCTGAAAAAGGCATTGATATGGAATACGTGCAACTCGATTTGCAACAAGGCGAGAATATGTCGCCGGAAATGCGCAAGAAAAACCCCATAGGTAAAGTACCTGTTCTTGAACTTGATGACGGTACTGCTATTGCTGAAACCGATGCCATTTGTACTTATTTTGAGGCCATTCAACCCGAACCCCCATTACTGGGTACAACGCCACTGGAAAAAGGCACTATTGCCATGTGGCAGCGCCAAGTCGAGTTTTGTTTGATGATGCAGATTGGCTTGTGTTTTCAACACACCACGGGCTATTTCAAAGATAGGATGAATCCGATCCCGGCTTTCGGCGAAGAAGCTGGTCTCAACGCGAGTAAGTATCTGTCAATTCTCGAACGGCGTTTAGCAGACACCCCTTATATTGCAGGGGAGCAATTCTCTATTGCGGATATTACGGCATTGTGTGCTATCGACTTTGGGCGCGTTGTGAATATTCGTATGCAAGATAAACACGAAAACCTCAAGCGTTGGTATGACGCTGTGAGTGCTCGTCCAAGCGCACAGGCCTAATTATGATAGAACTTTATACCGCAGCAACACCGAATGGATGGAAAGCTTCCGTTGCACTAGAAGAGATGGAATTGAACTATAACGTTCACCCTATCAACCTTATGGCTCAAGAGCAAAAGCTGCCCGATTTTCTGGCGATGAATCCCAATGGTCGCATTCCGGTCATTAAAGACACCGATGCTGACGACTTAGTTGTATTTGAATCAGGGGCGATCATGATTTATCTGGCTGAGAAAACAGGCCGCTTTCTGCCTTCGTCTGGCAAGGCAAGGGCGCAGGTGTTGCAATGGCTCATGTTCCAGATGGGCGGCGTTGGCCCAATGATGGGGCAAGCGAATGTGTTCTACCGCTATATGGAAGAAAAAATACCCACTGCTATCGACCGGTACCAAAATGAAGTAAGGCGATTGTTCACTGTATTAGATGGGCATCTAGCCAATCACGAGTATCTGGCTGATGACTACAGTATTGCCGATATGGCCAATTGGTGTTGGGTTCGCACCTATGAGTGGTCTGGCGTTGAGTTACATGACTTGCCGAATCTTGTTCGATGGAAAAACAGTATTGAAGCCCGTCCAGCAGCGCGCCGCGGTGTAGAGGTACCCAACAAAATCGACAAAGAGAGCTTGGTAAAAGGGGCAAGGAACATAGTCACTCGGTGAGCGGGCGGTAAAGTCATCACTCACAAATCTGAACTATTTCGGTCATGGCGATGTAATACAGTGTTCATTTAACACAAAATAACGCTATGGCTGACTCAGACATTCTTCCTGTTGCTTTTTCTCAATGGTTTGCTCAACGGGGTTGGTCGCTGCGTGCCTATCAAGCCGAGATGCTCAATCGCACTAATACGCGAGCATCGACGTTATTAATTACCCCTACTGGAGCAGGTAAAACCTTGTCTGGTTTCTTGCCGAGTTTGTTGGCCTTGCATCAATCTCCGCAGCAAGGTTTACACACACTGTATATTTCTCCGCTTAAAGCACTGACTCAAGATATTCATCGCAACTTGCTTCAGCCTATTGAGGACATG
This sequence comes from Alteromonas sp. ABE4_545, assembly GCF_056161325.1. Classification (NCBI taxonomy): domain Bacteria; kingdom Pseudomonadati; phylum Pseudomonadota; class Gammaproteobacteria; order Alteromonadales; family Alteromonadaceae; genus Alteromonas; species Alteromonas sp. ABE4_545. Next base: position 41,680 of record NZ_JBSWYY010000027.1, on the reverse strand, counting down.
GGCCTTGATGTTACGGCAGAGACACGCACCGGTGATACTCCTTCGCATAAGCGGCAACGCCAGCGCAAAAAGCCGCCGAATATCTTACTAACTACCCCTGAGTCACTCATGCTGATGTTGTCGTATGCTGATGCGCCTAGGCTATTTGGCAAGCTCAATACGGTGATCATCGACGAAGCCCACAGTTTGCAGCACAGCAAACGCGGGGACTTTCTGGCATTGGCGCTTTCTCGTTTGCATACACTCGCGCCGAATATGTTGCGCATCGGGTTGTCTGCCACGGTGGCTGATAAACAAAGTTTGTGTGAATGGTTGGGGCCGACGAACCAGCCCGTTGGGCTATTAGAGGTAGAGCACAAAGTAAAACCTTCGATAACCTTATTGGAAAGCGCTGAGCGAATGCCATTTGGCGGCTTTTTGGCGAAGTACGCTATTGGTGATATCTATCACGCTGTTTGCGAAGCGAATACCACGTTGATTTTTGTGAATACTCGGGCACAAGCAGAGCTCGTATTCCAAATGTTGTGGAGTGAAAATACCCAGTGTTTGCCCATTGCGTTGTATCACGGTTCGTTAGAAAAAGACCAACGAAGAAAAACCGAAAGTATGATGGCGTCAGGGCTGTTACGGGCCATCGTATGTACTTCCGCATTGGAGTTAGGTATTGATTGGGGAGATGTGGACCTTGTTGTGCAAGTGGGAGCGCCTAAAGGTGTGAGCCGCCTTTTACAACGCATTGGCAGAGCCAATCATAGATTAGATGAACCAAGTCGCGCATTATTGGTGCCTGCCAATCGTTTTGAAGCGCTGGAATGTCAGGCCGCTATCGATGCCATTGCGGCAGGCGAATTAGATGGCGACAGGGCGCATCCTGGCGCTATGGATATTATTCCTCAATTTATACTCAATTGCTTATGTTCCGAACCTGCTCACCCTCATGATATCTATCAGCAGGTGATTAAAGCGCAGCCTTATCAGGCTTTGAGTCGTGAAACCTTCGACAAACTATGGCAGTTTTGCGCAGATGGTGGGCAGGCGTTACAGGCTTATGAGCGCTATCAGCGTTTGACCCAAAACGACGATGGCACCTTCAAGCCCGCTAACAGGCAAGTGATACAACGCCACAGGCAGAATATAGGCACTATTGTTGAAGCGGCAAAGTTAAAAGTAAAACGCATTCGGCGCGGGAACCAAGGCAAAGTGGTTGGCGAAGTGGAAGAGTATTTTGCTCAACAACTCACGCCGGGGGATTCGTTTTTGTTCAATGGCGAAGTGTTGATCTTTGATGGTATTCGCGACATGCAAGTGCACGCCAAGCCGGGAAAAAACAAAGAACCCAAAATACCCAGTTATGTTGGTGGGCAACTCCCTTTATCCACTCATCTTGCCGAGCGAGTACGGGAAATTATTAACGAACCAAAGGCATGGGGCAGGTTGCCCACGCAGGTTAAAGATTGGCTTTCGTTACAGCAAGAGTATTCACAAATGCCGTCTCCGTTCCAAGTATTGGTGGAGCAATTCCCGTTTCGACAGGCCCATTATGCCCTCTACTACACCTTTGAAGGTAGAAAGGCGAACCAGACATTAGGTATGTTGCTGACACGCAGAATGGAAAAGCGCAAACTTAAGCCATTGAGTTTTAGCGTGACTGACTACGGCTTATCCGTTGCGGCCTTAAAACCGCTTACAACCGAAGATATCGACGCTTTATTTCAACCGGATATTCTGGGTGATGAACTAGAAGATTGGATGCTGCAAGCCAGTATGTTGAAGCGGTCATTTCGACATGTGGCGATGGTGAGTGGCCTTACTGAACAGCGCTATCACGGCAACCACAAAACATTACGCCAAGTGACTTTTTCTACTGACCTTATCTATGACACCTTGCGCGAATACGATCCAGAGCATATTCTGCTAAGCGTAACCCGTGCTGATGCTGAACGAGAATTACTCGATTTGCGTCGATTAGCCGATATGTTGATACGTTTTGTGGGTAAAGTGCGTTTACAAACGCTGCCAAAGGTTTCACCCTTAGCTATCCCCATTGTGTTAGACGTACGCAGTGAACAGGTTAAAGGGGCGGGGACACAAGCTTTGCTTGAACAAGCGAGTTTGTACCAAGAAGCCGAAGATATGTTGGAAGAAGTAAGAGCGTTATTGAGTGCCCATCACTGATACTTGGCTTGGTGCCAAACTAGCCCGAAATCAAATTACTATGACAAGGTTTTGTCAGCACTTACTTCTGCTTGATGGCAGAGGGGCTATTTATTGCCCCAAACGCGATACGTTAGTGGTATCCGATTTACACTTGGAGAAAGCGAGCTTTCTCAATCAGTTTGCTGCACCAGTACCCCAATTAGACACATTGGCCACCCTCGCGAGACTGCATGCCCTGCTGGTGGATTACAAACCCAAGCAACTAATCTGTTTAGGCGACAGTTTTCACGATCAACAAGCCGTTACTCGTATGCCTGTGGATGTGTTGGAGCATCTTATTGCTATGGTTAACAGTGTTTCTTCTTGGGTGTGGGTAATTGGTAATCACGATCCTGTGGTGCCCGAAGAAGTTGGCGGCGACAGCGCTTCGACAGTGGAATGGGATGGAAAGATTCCCTTAGTGTTAACCCACGAGCCTAATAGTAATGCTTCAGCACAATTAATTGGTCACTATCACCCGAAAGCTACGGCCAAAGTTCAACGTAGACAAGTAAGCGGTAAGTGTTTTGTGAAGTCAGAATCTTTACTGATTATGCCCGCTTTTGGTGAGTATACCGGCGGGTTGGGGATAGAACAGGCTGATATGATGGCATTAATGCCAAGAAGAGACCGGCAAGCATTTTTGCTTTACCAGTCTCATATCTACCCATTTAAAGTTGGGCAGTTGTAATTAATCGCGCCAGCGTTTAACCAAGTCACCATAAGCATCAATACGACGGTCACGGAAGTATGGCCAAATGCGTTTGACTTGTTCTGTGCGTGTCATATCCAATTCAACGCTTAAGGTTTCTTCTTTATCCGATGAAGCTTGAGCGAGTAATTCCCCTTGTGGGCCTGCAATAAAGCTTTGCCCCCAGAATTGAATACCCGGATCACCGTCAATGGGTGAGGCTTCAAAGCCCGTGCGATTCGCCACAATAACAGGTACTGAGTTTGCTACTGCATGTGCACGTTGAATCGTGTGCCAAGCACCGTGTTGGCGCTCGCGTTCGTCGTCGGTGTCTGTCATATCCCAACCAATCGCAGTGGGGTAGAACAGAATATCCGCGCCAGCCATTGCCATCAAGCGCGCGGCTTCTGGGTACCATTGATCCCAACATACCAATACGCCGAGTTTCCCTACACTGGTTTGAATAGGTTCAAAGCCCATGTCGCCGGGTGTGAAGTAAAACTTCTCGTAAAAACCTGGGTCATCAGGGATGTGCATTTTACGGTATTTACCCGCTATTTCTTTACTGCGGTCAAACACCACGGCGGTATTGTGATATAGCCCTGACCCACGTTTTTCGAACAGTGACGTGACCAATACAATATTGAGTTTTTCAGCGAGATCGCCAAAAAACTCTGTGGCTGGGCCGGGAATGGGCTCAGCAAGGTCAAAAGCGTTGGTGTCTTCTTCCTGACAGAAATACAAGGTGGAATGGAGTTCTTGCAATAAAATACACTCGCATCCTTCACTGGCGAGCTTGGTCACTTGCTCAGCGCTTTTTGTCCAGTTAGTTAGCTTGTCGTTGTCGGCGACAGATTGCTGCACCAAACCGACCTTTAATTTACGATTCGCCATAGATTGAAACTCCTTGTTGAAGTTGAGCTACCACGTGGGGGTGGAATGTATTTTTAGGTACCTGCATGCTAATACAATGGAGGCTGCCAAATTGTTGTACTAGGGGTGAACAATCAATGGGAACGATTGTGTGGTCAGGATAAGCAACCTGTAAAACCTCAATCGCCGACTGGTCTTCAGCTTGGTTATAAATAGGCGCAAAGACCGCGTTATTGGCAATTAAATAGTTAGCATAAGATGCAGGTAGCCGTTCACCCTCATCGTTATACATGTCGGGAAGTGGTAGCAAAAATTGTTGATGCTGTGGTAATGCCTGTAAACACTCTGCGGCAAGTTGTGACAGGCCTGTATAGTGACTGTCTTCAGGACGATTTTCACAGGCTTGAATAACCACGCCTTTGTTCAGGGTGAAACGCACTAGCGTATCGATGTGGCCGTCGGTATCGTCGCCTTCTAAATGACCGTGGTTGAGTACCGTGAATTGTTTACAGCCCAGCATGTCGGTGAAGGTTTCTTGATATGCTGAAGCTTGCATATCGCTATTTCGCAGCGGATTGAATAAGCAAGACGCGGTCGACAAAAGGTGGCCGTTATCGTCAATTTCCAGCGCACCGCCTTCGGCTACGATGCTACTAGAGCGCAGCGGTTGTTGGCATAGCGGAGCAAGAAAACGTTGGTTGACCAAGTTGTCTTTGCTGGCATCGAATTTTTGGCCCCAGCCATTAAAAGTGAATTCTACCGGTACGTTACCTTGCTCTGACGCACAGGTTAAAAACGCGTAGTCTCGCGCCCAGGTATCATTGTATTCACTGGGTAGGATCATCACTTTGGCGTCGCTCGGCAATATCGCCTTTAATGCTGCGATGTCGTCATTAACCGCCAACAGTACCACGGGCGTACCGTACTGATTAAGTGTAGCAATAAGGCTCAAGTAGGTTTGCCTGACTTGTTTGAGCCAGGGGGCCCAATCGGTATCTTTGTGTGGCCATGCAAGAATGACTGCCTCGACAGGCGCCCATTCTGGGATCAGCGTTGTTTTCACTCAAATCTCACAATGTATTGATAGTTTTCAGTGGCCAAGTATAGCCAGTGACGGCCTTTGCTCCAATCATTTAAGATGTCGCCCGCCGTTAATGTGCAAGGTTTCGCCTGTCATATACTCAGAGTCCAGCAAGTAATTCACCGCTTTTACCGCTTCTACCGCCCCAGGAATATGCTCAAGAAGCGATTTATACAACGAACGCTCGCGATATTCATCATCGTCCCATTCGTTAAACATCAATAGCGCTGGCGCAATGCTGTTCACTTTTACATTGGGTGAATAAAGCTTGGCAAATGACAGGGTTAAATTATGCAGTGCGGCTTTACTGGCGGCATAGGCGATGTGTTTGTCACTGCCTTTGTTTTGCACATAGTCTGTCATGTGAATGATGTCGGCAAACTTGCCATGAGATGTGAGGGCATCTTTCAGCGCCAAGTTAATTTGATACGGGGCGCTTGCGTGTACTTGCATCATCTTCGCTAACAATTCGTGCGCCGGTATCTCGCTGGATTCGGCATCCCAATCTGACGCGTTGTGAATAATCCCACGTAATTGGGGCGCACAGGATTTAATCGATGCAATCGCTCGCTCAATGCCCGCTTGGGTGCTAAAATCCGCTTGAATTACGGTCACGCCTTGTTCTTTCAATTGATTCACTGCGGGTTTTTCGCTGCGATATGTTACAATCAACGGAATGTTTTGCTTGAGTAGATCTTCAGCAATCGCGAGACCGAGTCGCTGAGCGCCGCCAGTGATTAATATGGGTAGTGACAAGTTGCCTCCTATGAGTTGGTTACTATCTACGACAAGGCGCAGGCATTAGATCGAAAGTAAGAAGTTTAAACACTGAGTAAACCCTTTGGCTAGTATTAGCCGTATAAGGGCCAGATGAAGCTGTGACGGAATAAGTGAATGTTAGCAAAAGAAGCCGTAGTTGTTCGCGATGCGTTAGAACTTAACCTCTCAAGAGAGGCGCGTTTGGTGCGTAAAGCATTGGAAGCTAAGGGGTTAGAAACCCCAATGGTGGAAAACAACCTGTCTAACGAACAAAAGCGTGAACGAATTGAGCATGCCATGCGTGACGTGCTGGAAACGCTCGGCCTTGATTTGACCGACGACAGCTTAATGGAAACCCCACAACGCATCGCCAAAATGTACGTTGACGAAATTTTCTCTGGTTTGGATTATCGCAATTTCCCCAAAATTACTCAGATCGAGAATAAAATGCAGCTCAATCAGCCTGTGCAGATTAATGATGTGAGCTTAACGAGTACGTGTGAGCACCACTTAGTGACCATAGATGGTACAGCGAATGTTGCCTACATTCCTAAAGACACGGTAATTGGGTTATCGAAAATTAATCGATTAGTTGGCTTTTTTGCTCAACGACCTCAAGTACAAGAGCGTCTTAATCAACAAGTGCTGGTGGCCTTGCAAGCATTAACGGGCACAGATGATGTGGCCGTGAGCATCAATGCTACGCATTACTGTGTGAAGGCGCGTGGTATTCGAGACAATAATTCTTACACTACTACCTCGGCGTTGGGTGGGCAGTTTGCTACTAATCCAGATTTACGTCGTGAGTTTTTTAGCCGCTAAGGCATTAAGCCAGTCGCATTAAGGCGACTGGCTATTTAGTTGGGAAGACAGTCGTTACCACTAAGTTCAGCTGGTTATCGACACCATCGGCAACCATCATTTCTAATGGCCGTTTACACGATTGGCAATGCACCAGTTGTTCGGTGTATTTATCAACGACTTGTTCGGGACTTACCTGATTAATATGCCCGCATTCTGGGCACATGTATTCGTGACGTTGGCTTGAGCTATCACTCATTAAATATCCTTGAATTTCTTTTTTGTTAGCGTCCTGCTAACTGCCGTCGTGATTTAGCAAATGAATTGCCTAACTCATTCCTCTGAAGCCCGTTAGAATTAGAGCCTCTCGCCATGAAGCTTAGTGCAGTATGTGGGTTTCGCCAGCAAAGGCATTGGAGAATTTTTCAAGTCGTTGAGAAGTAAACTAATTAAGTTTAAAAAAATGGCCGCAGATGCGGCCACAAACTCACTTACTAGGCAAAGTACCAACATTGCTCATACGGAGAGAGGGTAATGGGTGTGGATGAGTTCAGCGTTTTTTCACTGAGCAAATCTTTGGCTTTATCACACTGTTGTAATACGTGATGTGGCAGTGTGAGGGTTTGGCTAAAGTCGCTAAAGTTACACACGACCAGCAGCCTTTCGCCGTTGTCGTGCTTACGTAAATAAGCGAAAGTGTGTTGGTTTCCGGTGTCGACGATTTCAGTACTGGCTTGCCCAAATACTGAATATTGTTTTCTTAACCTGATCAAACCTGCTAGCCCTTGGAAAATACGTTTTTGAGCATTGAGTAGCACTGAGTCTTTGCTTGATAGCGGTTGGCTGACATGCTCAATATGAGATTCGGGTACAGCGACACGATGAACCCAACGGTCGTCGTGAGCTTTACTGTTATCGTTGCGGTAGCTGTAATCATTCAGTAATCCAACTTCATCGCCTGAGTAAAGTAGCGGGATACCACCAATACTCATGATGATGCCGTGCAACAACATGATGCGCTTCACTGCCATGTCAGCGCCCACAGTATCATTGTTCGTGACGGCTTTTTCTAAGCCGGTTAGCGAAGCCTGTGTGCCACACACTCTGCAATCGCCGTTGGATGGGTTCTCAGCAAATGGCACCCCGGCTGCATAGGAGCCGTCGAATCTTCCGGTAAAGAACTGATTGAGGAAATAGCGATGATCGTGAGGGTTTACACCTCTATTCCACGCTACTGCGTCGTCGAAGGTCCAACCGATATCGTCATGACAACGGGCGTAATTCACCCAGGTGGTATCAGATGGGATCGCAAAGCTTTTCTTCATTGAGTCATTCAACAAATTGGTTTTGCGAGTAGCCATACTATTCCACAATAATGCCATCATGAGAGGGTTGTACGATAGCTGGCATTCATTTTTGTGTACGTATTTGAGCACTTCGTCGGGGTGCACAATGGCTTCAGATTTGAACACCACCGCAGGAGCCACTATTTGTAAGCAGTAGTTGAATGCTTGAATCAACGCATGAGCTTTGGGCTGGTTTTCACAATCTGTGCCCAATTCCTTCCAGATAAATGCGAGTGCATCCAAACGCAGTGCAGCACAACCAATGTTGGCAAGAAACAGCATTTCTGCCGTAATGGCATTAAATACTTCTGGGTTGCTGTAATTCAAATCCCATTGAAAGCTGTTGAAGGTTGTCCATACCCATTTTTGCATGGTGTCGTTAAAGGTATAGCTACCGCGGCGAACTTGCGGGAAAATTTCTCGCAGAGTGTGTTCAAATTGGTCTGGAATGGTGCGGTCGTCATATAAATAGTAGTAGTTTTGATACTGTGGGTCGCCACTGAGAGCGGCTTTTGCCCATGGGTGTTCGTCTGACGTGTGATTGAACACGAAATCAAGTACAAGATTAATGCCTACTTCTTGCAGGGCACTGGCTAGGTCTTCTAAGTCTTTCATATCCCCCAATTGAGGATTGACCTTGCGATAGTTAGACACTGCATACCCACCATCGCTATCGCCCTCGGGCGCATCATATAGAGGCATTAGGTGTAAGTAGGTGAGACCCAAAGATTGGAAGTAAGGAATTTTATCTTTTAAGTCTTTTAGTGTCGGCCCCATAAGGTCGACGTAGCAGGCCATTCCGATATGCTCTTCAGAGCGATACCATAGAGGGTCGGCAAGGCGCTGTTTATCTTGTTGCTTGAGTTTAGCTTTACGCTGCTTAAAGCCAACCAGTAGGGTTTCAACCAAAGATTGCAGATGGAAATGGCAGTCATATTGATGACCATACACTTCAACATAGCGCGAGAACAAAGCTTCAAAATGAGTTTCTAATCGTTGTTTGAATAAAGCAGCATCGCGTTTCGATACCACACTTAGGTCTATCGTTGCCAAAATACGTGCTAAGCAAAGTGCACTGTCAGCGGCATAATTCATTCGATCTCTCCTGCTATGGGCATCACGTCCCACACTGCTCTGTGAATACAAGTTTTACAAAAGTTTCACAAAGTTGTTTACAGCTTTTTTAACTTTTGGTAGTTTAATCTTAAACGATTAAGAGATTTATTCAACAATATCGTTACATGTTTATAGAACATTTGTGGCCAAAATTCATAGTTGATTTGAAATTTCAGGGTTGTTTTTGTTAAATGATTAAGTTTTGTGATCATTTAGTTTGATAAATAGTTGTTAATTGATAAGCACAAGATAACTGGAGAAAACCATGCGCTTGATTGCTAAGCCTCATATCCTGAGTACTGCGATTGCGTTCGCCCTTTCGGGTACCGCGATTGCGCAAGAAGCTGACAATGCTGCTAAAGCCGAAGACAAAAAATTTGAGAACATAGTGGTAACAGCCGCGCCAGCAGGCACCACAATGCAAGCTGCTAGCGTTTCTGTTAGCTCGATGGACGAAGAAGCCATTGCTCAACTGGCCCCCCGTTCTACGGCTGAAGCGTTCCGCGCAATTCCAGGTATCCGTGCTGAGTCTTCAGGCGGCGGTGGTAATGCCAATATCACAATCCGCGGTATTCCATTAGCAACGGGTGGGTCTAAGTTTATGCAATTGCATGAAGATGGCCTACCAGTGTTGGAATACGGTGATATTAACTTCGGCAACGCAGATAATTTCTTGCGCTACGATTGGTCAGTACAGCGTATTGAATCTGTGCGCGGTGGTTCAGCATCAACGTTTGCCAGTAACTCACCAGGTGGTGTGATCAACATGATCAGCAATACCGGCGAATATGGCGGTGGCGCGATTGGTACAACTTTTGGTGTTGATTACGACGAATTCCGCCTTGATTTTTCTTACGGCGGCGAAATTTCTGATGATCTTTACTACCACATTGGCGGTTTCGCTCGCAGTGGTGAAGGCCCTCGTGACACTGGCTATCAAGGCGACCAAGGCGGTCAGGTGAAAATGAACATCACCAAGTTGCTAGACAACGGTCATGTACGCTTTTTCTTCAAACATTTGGATGACAAAGTCACTACGTATTTGCCGTCTCCGGTTTTGGTTAAATCAAACGGCAGTTTTGGCGCGTTGGAAAACTTCGATGCGTCTAGCCAAACCTTGCACTCTGCTTATACAACCAACATCAGTACTTTTGATGCCTACGGCAACCCGGTTAATCGCGACCTGACCGACGGCATTGAGTCGAACGTAGATTCTTTTGGCATTGAAGTCGACCTTGAAGTGGCCGACAACTTGTTCTTACTCAACAAATTCCGTATCAGCGATGTAAGCGGTGGCTTTATTTCGCCATTTACCGATACCTTTGGTGATTATGGCCCGCAAAGCGCCGACAGTATGGCAGCCGCTATTTGTGCCTCTGCCACTGACGGCGAAGGTAATAGCTTCAACTGCAGCAGTACTACAGTGACATTAGCGAACGGGCCGGGCGAAGGCGAAGCTTACACAGGCATGACATTTTTGAACTTGTTGTTCGACACGACAATTCATGACCTTGGTAACATGATCAATGATTTTAGCTTGCGCAAAGAGTTCGACAACGGGGTATCAATCACGGGTGGATACTACTATTCACGTCAAGCAGTAGAAACCAGTTGGAATAGCTGGCCAACTTACATTCAAACCATCGACGGCTCGAATTCTCAATACCTGAATATTACCGACGCCGACGGAAACGTGTTAGTTGACAATGGTTTGTGGGCGCCAAGTTTCTTGTCTTATCACTGGGACTTGGATTACACCACAACCGCGCCATACGTAAACGTTGGTTTTGAGTTGAACGACGATTGGATCTTCGATGTGAGTGCGCGTTACGACACCGTGCAAGCCAATGGAGAAATGATCAACTCATGTTGTGGTGGTACCACTGACTTTGACCTTGATGGCAATGGCGTCATTGACGGTAATAGCGAAGATGCCTCCGCTTCTAACGGCTTTGGTTTTGCCGGTGGTGTGATTAATTTGAATCATGCTGGCGCAGCTAGCCAAGTCGTCAACTACGAAGCAAGCAATTTGTCTTACTCGTTAGGTGGCTCGTACTTGTATAACGACCATACCACTGTATTTGCACGTTACAGCAAAGGTAGTCGCGCTATTGCCGACCGTTTGTTGCAAATCGCGGGTACGTTGAATACTGATGGCAGCTTAACCAGCACTACATCGGGCTTCGATGAGACCAAGCAATTTGAAGTAGGCGTAAAATACGCAGCTAAAACATTCAATATCAACGGAACGGTATTTAGTACTGTGACCGAAGATACTCAGGCTGAAGTGACCAGCGGGCTGACGTTTATTCGTGAATACGAAGCAACCGGCTTAGAGCTTGAAGGTGATTGGAGCGTTACTGATAACTTTGCAGTAGTGGGTAACCTTACATGGACCGATGCTGAAATTAGCAAAGACGTGAACGATGCATCTTTGGTTGGCAACACGCCACGTCGCCAAGCTGATTTTATCTGGACTATCGTACCTCAGTACACATTTGATGAGTTCACTGTAGGTGCTGCAGTTCAGGGGTCGTCTGAATTTTATTTGCAAGACAGCAACGAGTTGAAGCAAGACGCCTATAATATTGTGAACTTGTTTGCTAGCTGGCAAGTGAGCGATAACTTTTCAGTATCACTGAACGTTAATAATGCGACAGATGAATTTGTAGTGACTGAGTCGGAAGAGTCAGCGGCAAGTGCTGGCGATATTATTCGTGCTCGCCCGTTAAACGGGCGCACCACTACACTGTCGGTGAAGTACACGTTTGAATAAAACGTAAATTAAGTGGCGGGGCGTATGCTTCGCCATTTTTGCAGTGAGTAAGTTTATGAAACAACAAGCTAACAGCCATACCATTCGTTGGTTAACTTATCTGATGTTTATGATGTTCGCGATGACATCTGATTCAGTGGGCGTCATTATCAAAGAAGTCAAAGTGGCTTTTTCGGTAACTAATACCCAAGCCAGTTTAATGCACTCGTTACCCATGTTGGGCATCGCATTATCCGGTCTGTTTTTAGGTTTCCTTGCCGATAAGTATGGGCGCAAAACCACGATCATCATGGGCCTGACGATGTTTGGTTTAGCCTGTTATGCTTTTTTAGCCGCGAATGATTTCGTGCTAATTGTTAGTTTGATGACCCTGTCGGGTGTAGCCGTAGGGGTATTTAAAACAGGTGCATTAGCGCTCATTGGCGATATATCTACCTCAACAAAGCAACACACCTCGACAATGAATGGGGCCGAAGCTTTCTTCGGCGTGGGCGCAATTATTGGGCCATTGATTGTTGCGTACTTGGTATCGCAGGGCGTGCCTTGGCAATGGCTGTATGTGATTGCGGGTGGCGTGTGCACCGTGCTCATCGTTGGTGCGGCACTGGTGAAATATCCTCAATACACGGCCCATTCAGAAACCATAGAAAAGGTGTCATTCAAACAGAGTTTGAAGCTTATGAAAAATCCTTATGCGATGGGATTTTCTGTTGGTGCGTTTTTATACGTTGCGGCTGAAAGCGCTATATACGTATGGATGCCGAGCTATCTCGTGTGTGATGCCACCAGTGTGCAGGCCACATACGATTGTTATGCGGCGGGTGCACAGCACATGTTAGCGGTGTATTCGGTTACGGCTTTCTTTATTCTGCGTGCCGCTGGACGTTTTTTGGGTATATGGATGATGGCCCATTTCAACTGGTCTTTGGTATTGATGCTGTTTAGTTTGGCAATCGTGCTCTGTTTTGGGTTGGGTTTGTTAGCAGGCAAGCACGTTGCACTTTACCTGTTCCCATTAACGGGGATCTTCATGTCGGTGATTTATCCAACATTTAACTCGAAGGGGATCAGTTGTTTTCCAAAGCATCAGCACGGTAGTGTGGCTGGCGTCATTCTATTTTTTACCGCCGCGGGCGCTGCCGCAGGGCCTTTAATTATGGGAGTCGTGAGTGATGCCATGGGTGGTGATGCTAAATATGGGTTTATTGTTGCTACAGGTTTTGCCGCGCTGTTGTTTTTAGGCTTGCTATTTAACTATGTAATGCGACCCACCGAAAAACGTTTAGCAGAAGTAGAAGCGACGGAATACGGCGCTAGCTAAAAGCGCCAGCTCTGTAATGTAAACCTTGAAAAGCCAGTATTCTTACTGGCTTTTTTCATTGTTTTGAAAAACGCGTTGCGACCGTTGAAAGAGCCGCCCAATAATCACTAGGGCCACTGCGCCTATGAGAACTGGGGTGAACAGGAAACTCCATGTTTGCCCTGTTAGCATAATGAGCAAAGGATTGGCGCCAGCGGGTGGATGGGTGGTTTTAGTGATCATCATGGCTGATACCCCTAAACCTGTTGCAACTGCTAAGCTGATAGGGTTAATGGCAAAGAACGTCGCGAAAACAACCCCGATTATCGATGTGATCATATGTCCGCCAATCACGTTTTTAGGTTGGGCAAGCGGGCTGGCAGGTAGCCCGAATAAGAGTACTGCCGTGGCACCAAAAGGTGCCATCACCCAAATAATATCTGGGTGCAGTGCTTGGGCAAAGCCGAGAGTAGCAATGGCGAGCATTGTGCCTATACCTGCGACAATAGCGTGTGAGAGCGTGTTCATGGTTTCCTCTTAATAAGTATACAAGTCTGTCTCTTTATTTAATGTAGACAGGTTTGTCTCTTTCTGTCAATATGTCTGTGTCATCCTCTTTGGTAGATAGATATATGAGTGAAAAACGCAATCAATTGATCACAACTGCACTTCAGCTTTTCTATAAGCACGGGGTCAATTCTGTTGGTATTAATGAAATTCTCTCGGAGTCGGGTATCGCAAAGAAAACGCTATACCACCACTTTGGCAGCAAAGAAGCGTTAATTATGGCAACGTTGGAATACCGTGATGCGGTATTTAGTGGTTGGTATCACTCGTTACTCGCTGGTCATGACAACGATGTTGACCGCGTAACGTCCTTGTTCAACGGACTTACTGATTGGTTTAATGGCCGCGTTGAGATTTTAGCGGAGTTTCGTGGCTGCTACTTTATCAACACTGCTGCAGAGTGGGCTGATTACGACAGTGAAATCCATCGATACTGTCAGGCCCATAAGCAAGGCACACGTCAGTTGTTAAAACGGGCGTTAGACCGCAACAGCGATACCGTTATTGATACCCTGATGCTGATCAAAGAAGGCGCGATAGTCACCGCTCAATTGGCACAAGACTCACAAGCGGCAGAACGCTGTTTGCCTGTGATTGTGAGCTTGTTTAGACGTTGATGTCACCGAGCATAGCGAAGCTAATGCCGCGCTTACTCGGTGTTTTATGAACGGGTACTTACCTCGTACAGCTCTAATGGCAAAGCGTCGGGGTCTTGAAAAAACGTAAATCGTTTGTTGGTATAGGGGTCGACGCGAATAGGTTCGCAGGTAACACCGTGCGTTGCCAAATGCGCGATAGCGGCATCAATGTCATCTACACGAAATGCGAGGTGACGCAGCCCTTGTGCTTCTGGGCGGCTCGGCCGTACTGGTGCACCCGGAAAAGAAAACAACTCAATTTGCCCTCCGTCGGGCAAAGCCAAATCACATTTGTATGATTGGCGCGCCTCTCGGTAATTTTCAGCAATCACCACCAAGCCAAGTACATTGACGTAAAAAGCTTTACTGGTTGGGTAATCGCTACAAATGATAGCGACGTGATGAAATCCTGATAGCATTATGGCACCTCTTGGCCACGAGCTACTTCCAGTAAGCTGTACCAGTGCTCACGGGAAAGTTGCACGTTAACTGCTTGAGCAGCGGCGTTAATTCGCAGCGGGTTGGTGGTGCCAATTACCGGTTGTATCTGGCTGGGATGACGCATAAGCCAAGCTAAAACGATGGCTTCTTTACTCACGCTATATTCTGCAGCCAGTTGCGCAACGCGATCAGTGGTGGCTTTAATCACGGGATCGGTTAAATCGCCCGCTCCGGTGTATTTGCCCTGAGCTAAACTGCCCCACGCTTGTAGTTGCACATTGTGCATCTGGCAATATTCAATAGTACCCGGCGCAAAACCCATGTTGCGATTAAGTAAGCTGCCTGTGGTCATGCCATCTTCCAACCAATCTCTGTGTGCCAAACTCATTTCTAATTGATTGGCGATAATTGGAAAATCCAGTGCTGACTGCAAATATTGCATTTGTGCAGCGTGCATGTTCGACACGCCGATAAACTTAAACTTTCCGTCTTTGTGCAGTTTATTCAAGCACGAAGACAATGATTCGAGTTCTATCAGTGGATCGGGACGATGTAACAGCAATACGTCAAGCTGTTCGATGTGCAAACGTTTAAGAATGTTGTCGACAGAATAGGTAATCCATTCGGATGAAAAGTCGTAACGCTTTGGGCCTTGTTCATCTTCAAAACGGATACCGCATTTTGATTGAATGATGATATTGTCACGCAGTGTCGGCCGTGATTTGAGTACTTCCCCAAAGACTTGCTCAGCTTTGGTATATGTATAAATATCGGCATGATCGAAAACATTTATGCCGTTTTCGAGTGCGGTATCAACACTTTGATGTGCAAGAGCTAAGTCGGCATCGGAATAGGGTGTGTTATCCCAACTGCCCCCAAGACCCATGCATCCAAAAACCAGTTTTGACGCTGACGGCAAATATTTCTTTATCATAATGGCACTATTTTATTTTTTGTGTAGTAAAAGGCTAACGCAGACTAAACTTGCTTGCCATAGAAAACGTATGCATAACTGCGTGTTGGTAATCATAGTGAAATACGGATGGCATTACGCCAACGCGAATGCGACCAGTTTTCTATTTTTAACGGCCGCCTTTACATTACTTGACGAATTTTAAAAAGGATACAAATTGTGATTGTACGTGGGCTTCTTTGTTTGTTTTTAGTTTTAGGCGTAATGGGCTGCAGCACTTCCGTTCCGGAAGGGGTTAAACCTGTTGATGGATTTACACTCAACCAATATCTCGGCAAATGGTATGAGGTCGCGCGTTTAAACCACAGTTTTGAAGAAGGTTTAAGCCATGTAACCGCAACGTATTCGTTGCGAGAAGACGGCGGAGTAAAAGTGATAAACCGTGGCTACAGCGAAGAGAATGACGAATGGGAAGAGGCTGAAGGGAAAGCGTACTTTGTGTCAGACGAACAAACAGGGCATTTAAAAGTTTCTTTCTTTGGCCCGTTTTATGCCAGTTATGTGGTGGCAGAACTCGACAAAATAGACTATCAATACGCACTGATAACAGGCCCCGATACCGACTACCTGTGGGTGCTGTCGCGCACACCAACACTGCCTAACGACATCCTAAATGCACTCGTCAACAAGGCCAGCGCTCTTGGCTTTGATACACAACAGTTAATCTATGTTGATCAAACACCCATGAAAACCGCCGCATTATTGCCTTAAATGACGAAGGAAAGCAGAGTGGTTCGGTTAGAAAGACAGAAAATTGACAAGTCGAAAAACCATATAAAAATTGTGGTATACTCCGCGCACTTTTTTAGACTCATTTTTTTATAGGTTTACCCCGTAATGGAAAAGCAAGTTCAAGCGAGAGCCGGCGATGCCTGCGAGTTGTGTGGTAGTCAAGACGGACTGACGTTTTTTGCAGTGCCAGAATCGCCTACTGTGGGTGTTGATGCGACCATTCAAGTATGTGGCCAATGTCATGGTCAACTCACCGATGAAGCCGAATTAGATCTTAATCACTGGCGTTGTTTGAATGACAGTATGTGGTCTCCTGTACCGGCGGTACAAGTGATGGCTTATCGTCAGCTCAAAAAAATAAGCAGTGAAACCTGGGCTCAGGATTTGCTCGATATGTTGTACTTAGACGAAGAGTTGCAAGCATGGGCGGATGCCGGTTTGCCTGATGAGTCGGCCGAACCCACATTAGATAGCAATGGCGACGTGTTACAAGCCGGCGACAACGTTCATTTAATTAAAGACTTGAACGTGAAAGGGGCAAATTTTACCGCGAAACGCGGCACGCCCGTGCGCAACATCGCACTCAGCAGCAACCCGCTGCATATTGAAGGGAAGATAAACGGCCAGCGTATTGTTATAATTGCCGCATATACGAAGAAATCTTAATCATTCTAAGGTATTCTTGCCACATTCTCATTTGAGCCGAGCCACTGATGTGGCTCGCTTTGTATCTTCAACGCTGAAATTAGGTAGCTAATCAATGCAATCATTGACGATTCGGACGCCAGATGACTGGCATTTGCACTTTCGTGACAACGAAATGCTGAATGAAACTGTGCCGGCAACAGCACGCTGTTTTGCTCGTGCCATAGTAATGCCAAACTTGGTGCCTCCAGTTGTTAATGCCGCAATGGCGACGGCTTATCGAGACCGTATTTTGGCCGCGCGACCGGCAGGGAGTGCGTTTGAGCCTTTGATGACGCTTTTCTTGACCAATGATACTACAGCACAAGATATTGCTGATGCTAAAGCCGCCGGTGTGGTGGCTTGCAAGCTCTACCCTGCTGGAGCGACAACTAACTCAGATGCCGCTGTTAAAGGTATTGAAGCCTTGTATCCCGTTTTTGAAGCGATGCAAAAAGAAGGCATGTTGCTTTTGATTCACGGTGAAGTCACCGAATCTCATATTGATATTTTTGACCGCGAAAAAGTATTTATCGATACTTACATGGTTAAAATTGTGAAAGACTTTCCTGCGCTGAAAGTGGTGTTTGAACACATCACCACAAAAGATGCCGCCGATTTCGTTGTTGCGGGAGCTGACAATATTGCCGCCACTATTACGCCTCAACACTTACTGCTCAATCGCAATGATTTGTTAGTTGGTGGCGTTCGTCCACATAACTATTGTTTACCCGTATTAAAACGCAACACACATCAGCAAGCGTTACGTGAAGTGGTGGCTACAGGGTCGCCTAAGTTCTTCTTAGGTACCGATTCAGCGCCGCATGCTAAGCACCGTAAAGAAAGCTGTTGCGGTTGTGCGGGTTGCTACAGTGCATGGAGCGCGATTGAACTTTACGCGGAAGTGTTTGAGCAGCTAGGTGCACTAGACAAGCTGGAAGGTTTTGCGAGCTTGCATGGCCCAGCGTTTTACGGCTTGCCGCTAAACGAAGGAACCATCACCTTAGTGCGTCAAGACTGGCAAGTGCCAGAACAAGTTACCTTAGCCGATGGTACAGAGATGGTACCTTTCTTCGCCGGTCAAACATTGCAATGGAAGCTGGAGTCTGGCCTTACTAAGGGCTAGATTTTGCGACTGTTCGTTCTATTGTTTGTTGGCCTGCTTGCGATTTCCGCTCAGGCCAAAGACACATCTGTTGTCGTACTTACGACACCGCTGCCGGTATTCAGTGAAGTTTCGAGTTCGGGGCGCGTCACTGGTTATGCCGTAGAGCTTGCAGAGGGGGTATTGGCGCAAGCTAATTTGCAAGCCGATGTTCAACCCGTGCCTTTTGCTCGCGCACTCGTTGATGCTAAGGAAAACCCCAGTTCGTTAATCGCGGGTTTAGCCCGTATTCCCAAGCGTGAAGATGATTACTACTGGATTACGCCAATTGCGGCTAATCCAGCGACGTTGTTTGTACTCAAAGATTCGCCTTTACACCAAATAAAAGGCGCAACACTCGAACATATTGAGTCGGTTAGTGTGATGCGGCACGACTATCGTGAGGATGCCATTCGCCAGTATTCTCACATTGGCTTGGTAGAAACCTCTACATGGGTTCAGGCCATAGAGTTGGTCAAAAAAGGTCGCGTTCAAGGTGTGTTTTATTCACCCGTAGGTATGTCTTTGTCGTGTGGTGAAGCTAACATCGATTGCGACGACCTCGTTCCACTTTTGCACACCGATGTGGGATACAGCTACTTAGCCATGCGTAAGTCGAGTGCAAATCAAGCGTTGGCAGAAGTTTTGATGAACGCGGCTTCGGAATATAAGATTTCCGCCCGTTTTCAGGGGTTGGTCAAGCGCACACTAGGCGCCCTCCCGCTTGAAAATGTGCAGATGCAAGAGGCCGACGGCGTGTTGTTGTTCTCCCATCGCCCGACGAAAAGTGATGGACGGGATTTATGGGTGCTGACAGAGCATACGCCTTATTTTAGTGAACGTGATGAGTACGGAACGCTGCACGGATTTGCCGCAGAAATGGTGCAGGATATTCTTGCCCAAGCTCGCTTAGATCAGAGCATTCTTATGGCGCCGTGGGAGCGGATTTACAAAGAAGTGACCAGTAAACCCAATGTATTAGCTTTTCCCGTAGCACGTACGCCTGAACGAGAATCTTTGTTTCATTGGATCACTCCAGTCGCGGCGAGTTTGCAGGGCGTCTATGCACGCCGCGGTGAACACCGACAATACTCGAGTTTATCTGCCATACCGATAGACAGTGTATTAGCTGTTATCAAAGGCGATTATCGGGCTGATATTGCGCATCAAGCTGGGTTGAACACGCAAAGTTACGAGAACTGGTTTGAAGCATTCAAAGGGTTAGTTAACAACGAAGTCGATTTACTGTTTACGTCGCAAGGGGCAATCGCGGTGGGCTGTAAACAATTGGCAATTGACTGTGTGCAAATAGAACGTGTTCATACCTTTAAAGAAGTGACCACCTACCTTGCGTTATCTAAACAAGGCACACCCCCTCGATTGGTGGAACAACTTAAGCTAGCCGCTGCAAAGCTGAAGCAAACCGAACAGTTTGGTGCATTTATTCAAAAATGGACGCAAACGCTTAATGAAGCACCTTTTGGCCCGGTGCATATTGAGCATCAAGTAGTAAAATTATGGCCGGAAGAGTAGGAATGACCACATTTACCACATTGCCGTTAAAAGCGGAATTATTACACGGGCTTAATCAAGCCGGCTTTGTCGACATGACACCGATACAAGCGGCTTCATTACCCGATTCTTTAGCGGGCAAAGACATGCTCGCGCAGGCAAAAACAGGGAGTGGTAAAACGGCGGCGTTTGGCTTGGTGTGCTTGCAACAAGTCGACGTTACTGAATACGACCCTCAAGCCGTTATTCTGTGTCCTACCCGTGAACTTGCAGAGCAAGTGGCTGAACAGTGCCGAGTGATAGGTAAAGGGATTGCTAACCTCAAAGTCTTAACCCTTTGTGGTGGCCAGCCTATGGGCCCACAAATTAGTTCGCTAAAACACGGCTGCCAAATTGTGGTTGGGACGCCGGGTAGGGTGCGTGACCATGTTGAAAAGCACCGTTTAGATTTATCAAAAGTGCGATGCAGAGTACTCGATGAGGCTGATCGCATGCTTGATATGGGCTTTGAAGAAGACCTCGATGCTATATTTGCCAATGTGCCACACCAAGTACAAACGCTTTTGTTTTCGGCAACTTTTTCTCCCCAAGTCGAAGCAGTAGCCAAGACTCATTTACGGGAACCGGTTCACTGCAAAGTGGCTGATGAACAAGTCAAAGTTAATATCGAGCAATTGGTGTACAAAGTGCGAGATGATCAGCGCTACAACGCCTTGAAAGCGCTGATTTCTACTTATCAACCAAGTTGTTGTATGGTTTTTTGCCAAAAGAAGGTCGACGCGCAAGATGTCTTTGAGATGCTTTATGCCGATGGCATTGCCGCTGCCGCGTTACACGGTGATATGGAACAAGAGCAACGTACAGACGTGTTAATGCGCTTTGCGAGCGACACATTGACCGTATTGGTCGCAACCGATGTGGCGGCCCGAGGGTTAGATATTCCCGCAGTACCTTTGGTGATTAATTATCAGGTTTCGGAAGAGCCAGAAGTCCACGTTCACCGTATTGGGCGAACTGGCCGAGCCGGTGCTGAAGGTAAAGCCATCACTTTGTGTAGCGACAGTGAAGAGATAAAAGTGGCACGTATTGAAGAGTTAATGGATATCGCGATCCCACGTAAAGGCGCTGAAAGCCTTCGTTTTCACGCTAATCGCGTACCCGAGCCAGAGTTTGCATGTATCACCTTTAATGCCGGTAAAAAACAAAAAATACGCCCGGGCGACATCCTAGGTTCTTTAACGAAAGAAGCGGAGATTGATGGTGCCGACATTGGTAAAATTGCGGTACAGAATAGCCGTAGCTATGTTGCCATTAAAATTCGCAGCGTAAAACGAGCGCTTCGTCAGTTCAGAGAAGGACGCATTAAAGGCAAAAAAGTGAAAGCGAAAAAACTCATTTAACACGGGCTTTGACCCAAAAAGGGCGCTTAATTCAGCGCCCTTTTTTGCAGTAGTACATGCACTTACAGCTGGGTAATTGGTACACCATTCGCTGAAACCATACGGTTTTCAAAAGTGATTTTTGTGGTATAAGTGCCGTCTTCAGTTTGGGTTATCACGCCCATTTGCAGATATTGGTCGAGCATAGGAGCAATCTCTGGCATCGCTTCCAATGCGTTTTTGCCAATGGTGATGCTATATTCTGCGTTGACCTTCTCGGGTAGCGTTTGCGCTTCGATATCAGCGAATGAAAACGCCGCTAAGTCTGCAGAGCCAGTTGATGTTACATCGACGTCTTTATAATTAAACGCTACATTATCGACATTAAGCTTAAGCGGGTTTTCGCCCATTGTGTTTAATAAGGTTTTTATCGATTCTGGATCTTCTGGGTCAAATGTTTGATTGAAGCCAGACATTACCTCTAAAAACGCTTCGCTTAATCCAGATAGACCAACGTCAACTTTAATATCTTTGACAACAACAGGTTCGACACTCTCAACGGTGACTGCGTCAGCATTAAAGGTATAACCCATGCTATACAGAGCCGCATCTAGCTTCTTGGTCGAAGTGCTCATGGTCATATTTTCAGCTTTCATGGCCATGCTATTGTCGCCGGTTATGGCAAAGTGGCTCATATTGCCGGTCATATCACCGGTATAGAGTGCGTCTTTCACTCGTTCCATATTGCCTTCGAAGTGCATTGCTCCTAGCTCAACACTGACTTTGCCCATTGGCTCCTGAATGACTGCAGTCATTCCTTCCCAGTCGAGGTTGTATACGGTGTTTTTGAAGTCTGTACCAGATTTACCTTCCATGTAAATGGGGTCGATGGTGAATTGATGCTCTTCGTCACTGAACACATATTGCTGTGTAGTGAACTCAGAATAGATAGTTTGTGTCAGCGCATTCAGTGACCAGCTAATTTGGTAATCTACACTTTCTATGAAAGGTTTGATTGTCTCAGAAAGGCTATCGTCGCCTAGGGTAAAGTCGTTATTACAGGAAACGTAAAACGGAAAAATCGTGCAGTGGTTATTCATGGTGATCGACATAGGTTCAATGTCATCCGCTGGCATGCCGATTTTCATGAAGTAATCTTCGGTTATTGTGATTGTTAGCTGATCTTCTCGAGAGAAAAAACTCGACGCATTGTTGGTGTAAACCGCGTCAAAGCCCAATTCTTTCAGCTGAGTGTTATACAAGTTAACCTGTTCTTGTATGGCAGAGTCGTAGGCATTACCTGTGTATATTGTTGCGCCACCAGCAACTAAAACAGCGCCTGCAGACAACAAGATGAGTGATTTTGCGTTCATCGTATCTCCTTTTTCTTCGTGCTCCATGCAAAGTAAAGAGCGAATGCGTCATTACGGCAGGAAGTCATTTCGCAAAAATAAATGAGGCCCATTAAACCAAATGGGCCTTGAGTATAAAACCGTACTTTGTACGGTATTACCAGATTTTTACACGCTCTTCAGGTGCAAGATATAAAGCGTCACCTGGTTGTACGTCGAATGCTTTATAAAATTCCGGCACATTGCGTACGGAACCGTTCGCACGGAAATGTGAAGGCGAGTGTGTGTTAGTTTCCACCTGGTTACGCAACGCTTCGTCACGGTATTTGTTAGCCCACACTTGGCCAAAACCTATGAACACTCGTTGGTCACCGGTAAAACCATCTAGTACAGGCGATGCTTCCCCTGCTAGTGACATATGATACGCCTTCAGTGCAATACTAATACCACCAAGGTCGCCAATGTTTTCGCCCAAGGTGTACTCACCGTTTACGTGCAAGCCTTCCAGCGCTTCAAAGTTATCATATTGCTGGATAAGTTTCGCGGTTCTTGCTTCGAACTCTTGTTTGTCAGCTTCTGTCCACCAGTTGCGCAATTTACCGTCGCCGTCGAACGTACTGCCTGAATCGTCAAAGCCATGACCGATTTCGTGGCCGATAACTGCACCAATACCACCGTAGTTAACGGCGTCGTCTGCATTCATATCGAAGAATGGCGGCTGTAGGATTGCGGCAGGGAATACAATTTCGTTGTGAGCAGGCGAGTAATAGGCGTTCACAGTTTGCGGGGTCATACCCCACTCGTGATCCCAAACCGGACCGCCTTGTTTCTTCAGCATCTCTTCATAAGCAACGTCAGAAGAGCGCTTCAAGTTACCGAACAAGTCGTCGCCTTTTACTGTTAGCGCTGTGTAGTCTTTCCACTGATCGGGGTAACCGATTTTTACGGTGAACTTTGACAGCTTATCCAATGCTTCTGCGCGGGTTTCATCGGTCATCCAATCGAGATCTTCAATACTAGCTTTGTAAGCTAGCAATAGATTGTTAACCATTTCCATCATGCGATCTTTCGCTTCAGGCGGGAAGTGCTTCTTCACATACACCTTACCGATAATTTCACCAACATGGTTGTTCAATAGGCCAACGGCACGGCGCCATAATGGGCGGGGCTCTTCAACACCGTACAGTACTTTGCTGTAGAAATCGAAGTTTGCTTCGTCTAGTGCTGTCGTTAGGTTACCCGAAGCAGCATTTAGCAAATTCCACTTTAAGAAGGTTTTCCAATCGTCCAGAGATACGTCTTGAATCAGGGCATCTAGGTTGCCCATAAATTCAGTTTGCATGACTACAAGACCATCGAGGTCAGTAAATTGGGCTTCTTTAAGGTAGGCGTCCCAATCAAACTTGCTCATTACACTTGGGAGGTCTTCAAGTGCGACTTTGTTGTAGTTAGCTGTCCAGTCGCGCGTCAGCTCTTTCTTCATATGCAGTTCAGCAATACGGCTTTCCAATGCCATCAGCATTTCAGCGCTCTCTGCTGGCTTATCAAAACCGGCTATATTGAACATGCGTTCTATGTGAGCGACGTATTTAGTACGAATGTTTTCCGACGCTTCATCATCTTTAAAGTAGAATTCGCGATCGGGCAGACCAAGGCCAGCCTGCCAGGTATATACCATATAGGTTTCAGGTGATTTGAAATCTGCATATTGGCCTAGCGCAAAGGGAGCGCCGAATCCATAACGGTTAGCGTAAGCAAAGTAGGTAGCCAATTCGCTGTAGTTACTGATGTCATCGATTTTAGCTAGCTCTGGTTGGATTGGCGTTAGACCTAGCGCGTCACGTTTTTCGGTGTCCATGTAGGCTTTATAGAAATCACCCACTTTTTGTTCATCACTGCCAGCTTTAAAATCACCTTCGGCCGAGGTTTTGATGATTGCCATCACGTCTTCTTGTGCTTCATCGCGCAAAATCTGGAAAGAGCCATACGAAGACTTATCAGCAGGGATTTCAATTTGCTTTACCCAAGCGCCATTGACGTAATTGAAGAAGTCATCTCCAGGTTTTACTGAAAGGTCCATATTGTCTTTCATGATCCCTGAACTTAATGCTTGTTGAGTCGCTGCGCTATCGGCAGTAGTTGATGAAGTTGACTCGGGTTGTGGGCTACAAGCTGCTAGAGCGAGCACTACACTTAAACTAAGTAATGAACGACGCATGAGTATTCCTGTCTGATTATTCGTTATTTGAGTGTGAAATGATTACGCATGTTGCCGCGTAAATTTTTATCAGCCTAATGTAATAGCATGTTGCAGAGCGAGGGAAAACAGGAAATGGTGATAATACACAAGTTGTAACAACTTAGTGGGATATAGCTGTTATAGTGTTGAAAAAAACAACAAAACCCTACAACGTTGAATGGAGCCCTTATGCCAATAAATTATGCTGATGTTTCCCCTTGTGATTATGCCGATGCACTACCTCGTGAGCAGTTTGTTGATTATGCCATTGCGCCATTATGGGCTGGGTGCCCGAGAATCGCAGGGCCAGCCTTTACGGTTAAATGTGAACCGGGTGACCATCTAATGTTACACGCAGCCATTTATCGTGCGAAGCCCGGAGATATCATTGTGGTAGAAGCAGATGATGCCTTTGCAGTTGCTGGTGGTAATGTGTGTGCTATTGCACAAAAACGTGGGGTTGCGGGGTTTGTGGTTGATGGTGTCATACGGGACCTCGCAGAGGTTAGAGAAATGCAGTTTCCTGTTTTTGCCCGTGGTGTAGTGCCGAAACCCGGTGCAAAAAAAGTAATAACGCCTTTGAATCAACCCATTGTTTGTGGTGGCGTAACGGTTCACGATCGCGATATTATCGTGGCTGACGAAGAAGGAATTGCTGTCATTCCTCACGCTAAAGCCCAAGAGACCTATGCCATTGGTAAGGCTAGGGGAGAGAAAGACGCTGCCATGAGCTTAGAGGAATGGCAAGCGCAACACCTTGAAAAAGTCGAATCCATCCTCACTAAGCTAGGTTTCGAATCCTGACCAAATTATCGAGCAGTAGTTAATGTTTTCATTCTTCGAGCGATTGACCCAACCTTTCCCAGACGATACGCCAAGCCAGCCCCCCAAAGGGCTGGTTGCGTTTTGTCGTCATTATACACAAGGCATGTGGAAGGTGATGCTCACCGTGTCTGTGCTCAGTGCCATTGTTGCTGCGCTCGAAGTGTTACTGTTTGGCTTCCTAGGGCAGTTAGTCGACTGGTTTAGTACAATTGAACGCGCAGATTTTCTCGAACAAGAGGCTGACCGCTTAATTTTGATGGGCGTAGTCATACTGCTCTTGATCCCCGGTTCGATACTATTGCGCTCGTTGTTTTCTCGCCAGTCATTACTCGGGAATTACCCCATGCGAATTCGATGGCAGGCACATCGCTACTTATTGGGGCAGAGCATTAGCTTTTTCCATAATGAATTTGCCGGCCGAATTGCCACTAAAGTAATGCAAACTGCGCTGTCAGTGCGCGAAACCGTGATGAAATTGCTCGATCTAATGGTGTATATCGGGGTGTACTTTATCTCGATGGTGGTTTTAATCTTCAGTGCAGATTGGCGCTTAGCTATTCCGTTATTAATTTGGCTTGGCGTATACATTCTTATTTTGCGCGTATTGGTGCCAAAGTTAAAAGCCGTGTCTCAGGCACAGGCGGATGCTCGCTCGGTAATGACCGGGCGTATTGTTGATAGCTACACCAATATTCAAACCGTTAAATTGTTCTCTCATTCTCAACGCGAAGCAACCTACGCACGAGATAGCATGGATAGGTTTTTGCACACGGTTTATCCGCAAATGCGCTTGGTCACCATTCTGGAATTTTGTGTTGAACTTGCCAATGCACTCTTGATCTTCACCATTGGCGCCATGAGTGTGTATTTGTGGTTAAACCAAATCGTGTCACCGGGCGAAATTGCCATTGCAGTGAGTTTATGTCTGCGATTAAACGGCATGTCTCATTGGGTCATGTGGGAAGTCGCGGGCTTGTTTGAACATCTGGGGACGGTGCAAGACGGTATTAACACGCTATCTAAACCCATATCAGTGCAAGACAAAACCAATGCCTCTGGTTTGTCAGTCAACGGCGGGGGAATTCACTTCGATAAGGTGAATTTTGCCTACCCGGGCGCAGACAATCAGTTGATCCACGTGTTCAAAAACTTAGATTTGCTGATCAAACCCGGCGAAAAAGTCGGGTTAGTGGGGCGTTCTGGTGCGGGTAAGTCAACTCTGGTGAACCTATTGCTGCGTTTTTACGATACTAACTCTGGTCAGATTGTTATTGACGGTCAGCCTATTGAATCGGTGAAGCAAGAAGACTTGCGAGCCAGTATCAGTATGGTTACCCAAGACACGTCACTGATGCATCGTTCGGTACGAGACAACATTATGTACGGCAAAACCGATGCAACGGAAGAGCAAATGATTGCGGCCGCCAAGCAGGCAGAGGCCCATGAGTTTATCTTGAGCTTGTCTGACAAAGACGGTCGTACAGGCTACGACGCACATGTAGGCGAGCGCGGTGTGAAACTTTCTGGTGGGCAACGCCAACGTATCGCCATTGCCCGAGTATTGTTAAAAGATGCGCCGATTCTGATTTTAGATGAAGCAACCTCTGCGCTAGATTCAGAAGTCGAAGCCGCGATTCAGGCTTGTCTAAATCGCGTGATGGAACAAAAAACCGTACTCGCCATTGCGCACCGCCTGTCGACCATTGCGCAGATGGACCGCTTGTTAGTGTTAGACAAGGGGCAAATTGTGGAAAGTGGCTCTCATGCAGAACTCATCGAGCAAGGCGGTATTTATGCCAAATTGTGGGCTCATCAAACAGGTGGCTTCTTAGGATTAGAGTAACGCCTTACCAAAATGACGAAATAGGCGCTAATATTCGCGGTTATTCTTCTAAAAAGTCTCAGAGGAATAACCAAGAATAGGGCGTTCATTCACTACAACTGGAAGTACAACAATGACTTTGGGCAATCGCATAAAGCAACTTCGTCAACAACAATCTATGAGTCAACCCGAGCTCTCTGAGAAGATGGGGATTGAGCAATCTTATTTATCCAAACTAGAAAACGATAAATCTATACCGTCCGCCGAGGTATTTAACGCTCTGTTAGATGCTTTTTCGGTATCAATCGACGCCTTCCTCGACAATATTGACTCAATATCTAGTGATGTAAAGCTGCAACAAATTCCACAAATAAAAGCGTTCACCGAAAAAGAAAAGCTCAAAACCGCGAGTTGGTTAAAGCATTACTTGTTGGGCTGTATATTGGTTTTATCTATAGGTTGTGGGTTGATCTATGGCGGTACGTCAAAGCACATTTTTTCTGAAACTCAATACGAATACTCATCAAAAGGCGTGGTTTATCCGGGTGAGCCGGAAGATATTTTTGTGGTGTGGCGTCATATTATGAGCAACGATCGCGATGCTATTGAAGCTAAGAGAAAACAAATGTATCAGCGCGAGAAAGTCGATGTGATGATCCTCCCTCAGTACGAAGGACGGCAAACGTCGCGTTTGGTTGAAGAGGGGTCCAGACTTTACTCCTTTATTGGTAAAGTCTCGGTACCTCAATATCAAAATGGCTTAATGACAGCCTTGGGTATCGTGTTTTTTATGCTTGGTGTACTCGGGCTCGCTTTTCAGCAAAAGTTTGCGGTGCTTCGCAACTAACCGAAAAACTACAGACGATGAAGCCGAGTGTTCATTTAGGGAAGGAAACCCGGCTTCTCGTCATCGCGTTTATGACTATTCTTGGGTTAACTCGACAGTGAGTTCGTAGGGGTAGACGTGACAAATTCCTCGTCCAATGCCAACGTCTTCAATGGTGAGTGTTTGGTATCCTGTTTTTTCAATAGTCAATTCGTAAAACCCTGCGCGTTCAGCCAACATGGCGATGGCCGTATCATCAGAGCATGCCGTGCCATCATTAATGGCTGTCTCTGAATAATCCACATTCTGTTCATTATCAATTGCAGTAACGGTAACGTCACAGGCAATGGGGGTGGCGTCACCGTTGTCGATTATCGACAACGACAGCCCGTATGTAACATCAGTGGTGCAACTTACCGGTTCCGTAATGGGGTCAAATTCTGTGATGTATAAGGAATATTCGTCATCTGCTATTTGTTTATTACCATCTATTCTTATCACGGTCGGATAGCCAAACTCCTCATCGTACTCCACTTCAATCGACTCGACGGTACTCTCCTCAAGTGCAATCAATGCGAAGAGTTCGTCAATAGTGAATACTTCAAAATCGGATGTTCTGAGCGCCTTATTTGTGTCGGCGATCACTTGTGAAACGACTTCATCATCTTCCACGAACACCTTCCGTGTTTGTACGGCTTCATCCAAACAAAAACAAGATTTCCGATAACTGAGTTGATAAGTGTCGATGTTCTTATTTTCCCACTTAGAACGGCTTTCATTGAGCTTTGCTAAAATATCATTCGAATCGCTATTACAAGCGGTGATTAACCCGCAACATAAAGCAGCGAAACCAAAACGCGTTCGACCTAACATAAATCCCTCTTTGTCATGTTCACGTATTCAGGAGCGAATAAAGCATTGAATGCTTAGTGAACGTTATAACGAGCCTTGTGAACTGTCAAACGGCTTGCACATTTGAGTCAGTAGGATGTATGGCATGATATGCGCCGTGGTTTTTCCAACACCAATAAACTACTTGTAACTCGGGGTTTGTTGAGTATAATACGCGTCCCTCCCTTGCGATACCGCACTTTCCTCCGAAAAGACGTCAATCACAAGGGTAGTGTAAGTTGTGCCTTAGGGCCTACAGGGGTGTAGTTCGAATTGGTAGAACAGCGGTCTCCAAAACCGATGGTTGGGGGTTCGAGTCCCTCCACCCCTGCCAGATTAAGGCGTTGTGCTCGGCGAATCTTCGCAAAGTGTAGCGTGTATAGTAAAGCGGTAATGCTAGGATCGTGAGATGAGCGAAAAAACGGAAAGTAATTCAAATCCACTTGATATGTTGAAATGGTTGATCACCATTGCGTTGTTGCTAGGCTTAGTTGTAGCAAACAGCATGTTGGGTGAAATTTCAGTATTGTATCGTGCGTTGGCAGCGGTAGTGATCGTGGCAGTAGCGGGCTTTATCGCTGCGAGCACTGAGAAAGGCCAAGCTTTTCTGACGTTTGCAAAAGAATCACGAATCGAAGTGCGTAAGGTTGTATGGCCTACTCGCCAAGAAGCAAACCAAACAACATTGATTGTTATGGCTGCAACGGCAGTGATGTCACTGATTCTGTGGGGTCTAGATGGCATCATCGTACGTCTAGTTAGCTTCATTACCGGCATTGGAGCGTAAAATGTCTGAAGAGAATCAACAACCAGAAGTCGCGAAAAAACGTTGGTATGTCGTTCAGGCATACTCTCAGTACGAATCGCGCGTAAAGAAAACGCTACTTGAATACATCAAAATGCACGGCATGGAAGATTACTTCGGGCAGGTACTCGTACCTACTGAAGAAGTGGTTGAGATGCGTGCAGGCCAAAAACGTAAATCAGAGCGTAAGTTCTACCCTGGTTACGTTTTAGTTGAAATGGCAATGAATGAAGATTCATGGCATTTGGTAAAAAGCGTACCTCGCGTAATGGGCTTTATCGGTGGCACATCTGATCGTCCTATGCCGATTTCTCAACGCGAAGCAGATGCTATTTTGAACCGTCTAGAAGAGTCGGTTGATAAGCCAAAACCAAAAACATTGTTCGAGCCGGGCGAAGTGGTACGTGTTATCGACGGTCCATTTGCCGACTTCAACGGCGTAGTCGAAGAAGTCGACTACGAGAAGAGCCGAGTGAAGGTTTCTGTATTGATTTTCGGTCGTTCAACGCCAGTAGATTTGGAATTCAGCCAAGTCGAAAAAGGCTAAACGTCTGTTTTGAAGTGTAAAAGGCGACGAGAGTCGCCTTTTGTGCATCTTAATTAGTAAACGTAAGGATAAAAATTTCAGCTTTGCTGTTATTTTGTACTTGCGTGCGAAGTGCGCATCATCTATAATTTGCGCCCTTTTATTTGGAACGGGAAGCCACTTGAGCAAATAAACTCATTATTTGCGAGGCGTTTGACCCAATAACGAGAGCATTAAACAATGGCGAAAAAAGTCACTGGCTTAATCAAGCTACAGGTTGCAGCTGGCGCTGCTAACCCTTCACCACCCGTTGGTCCTGCACTAGGTCAACACGGTGTAAACATCATGGAATTCTGTAAGGCTTTCAACGCGAAAACTGAAAGTCTTGAGAAAGGCGCTCCAGTACCAGTAGAAATTACTGTATACGAAGACCGTTCTTTCACATTCGAAACTAAAACGCCTCCTGCGTCATTCTTGCTTAAGAAAGCTGCTGGCATCAAGAGTGGTTCTGGCCGTCCTAACACTGAGAAAGTGGGTACTGTTACTCGCGCTCAGTTGGAAGAGATTGCTAAAACTAAAGAGCCAGATCTTACTGCAGCTGACCTTGACGCTGCTGTTCGCACAATCGCGGGTTCTGCTCGCTCAATGGGCTTGAACGTAGAGGGATAATCGAATGGCTAAACTAACTAAACGCGCTCGTCTAATTCGCGAAAAAGTTGACGCAACTAAAGAATACGATATCAACGAAGCTATCGCTTTGTTGAAAGAGTTGGCAACTGCTAAGTTCGCAGAAAGCGTAGACGTAGCAATCAACTTGGGTATCGATGCTAAGAAATCTGACCAAAACGTTCGTGGTGCAACTGTACTACCTAACGGTACTGGTAAAGAAGTTCGCGTTGCCGTATTTACTCAAGGCGCAAACGCAGAAGCAGCTAAAGAAGCTGGTGCTGACGTTGTAGGTATGGAAGATTTAGCTGACCAAGTTAAGAAAGGCGAGCTAAACTTTGACGTTGTTGTTGCCAGCCCAGACGCAATGCGTGTTGTTGGTCAACTAGGTCAAATCCTAGGTCCACGTGGCCTAATGCCTAACCCTAAAACTGGCACTGTAACGCCAGACGTAGCAACAGCTGTTAAGAATGCTAAAGCTGGTCAGGTTCGCTACCGTAACGATAAGAACGGTATCATCCACGCTAGCATCGGTAAGATCGCATTCGAACCTCAGCAAATCCAAGAAAACTTGGAAGCGTTGCTAGAAGCATTGAAGAAAGCTAAGCCTTCTTCTGCTAAAGGTTCTTACTTCAAGAAAGTTAGCTTGAGCACCACTATGGGCGCAGGCGTAACTGTAGACAAAGCGACCGTAGGTCAGTAATTGTCTCGCCAACCTGGATGAGGTTGGCTCTCTTAAAGGTTATGGGTTGGAGCTGTTAACACTCGCCAAAAGCGAAATTTAATAGCTCCCGTCCAAGACCGCAGGTGTAGCGCAGCGAAAGAGGTAAGAGAACTTTCGCATTCAATGCACTACTTAATCGCGAAAGCCTGCGCAGACGGTGGTTTGGCTCAGACTCTCTGGGGTAACAAACACCGTAGAGCGGTGCCATCAATGATGTTGGCATCAATCTGTGAACCCTGATTAAGGCGGGTAACCAAGTTAATCAGATACAAAGAGGTGAACTCAGTGGCACTAGGTTTAGCAGCAAAAAAAGAGATCGTAGCAGAAGTTTCTGACGTTGCGTCTCGCGCTCTATCCGTTGCCGTCGCTGAATACCGTGGGATGGAAGTTGCAGAACTTACTGACCTTCGTGTTAAAGCTCGTGAACAAGGCGTATACCTTAAAGTTGTACGTAACACACTAGCTAAGCGCGCATTGTCAGAAACTAAGTTCTCAGACTTGGAAAGCGCTCTTACTGGTCCGCTTATCTACGGTTTCTCAATCGATGCACCTGGCGGTGCAGCACGTCTTTTCAAAGACTTTGGGAAACAAAACGATAAGCTTAAAGTAACTGCACTTTCAATTGGTAGTGGTCTACTAGGTCCAGAGAAATTGGACGCAGTGGCTTCACTTCCGACTCGCGACGAAGCGCTTGCAAAACTACTTGCAACCTTCAAAGCACCGGTTGGCAAATTCGTTCAAACTATCAACGAAGTGCCTACCAAGTTTGTGCGCGTATTGGCGGCGATCAAAGACGAGAAGTAATTTTCGTTTTTGGCATATTGATTTTTTTAACATTTTAATCCCAGGAGTTTAGAGAAAATGGCTCTAACTAAAGAAGATATCTTAAACGCGATTGCTGAAATGCCAGTTATGGAATTGGTTGAGCTAATCGAAGCAGCTGAAGAAAAATTCGGCGTTGAAGCTACTGCAGCTGTTGCTGTAGCTGGTCCTGCTGTTGCTGCTGAAGCTGCAGAAGAAAAGACTGAGTTCGACGTAGTTATGACTTCTTTCGGCGGTAACAAAGTTGCTGTTATCAAAGCAGTTCGCGGCGCAACTGGCCTAGGTCTTAAAGAAGCTAAAGAAGTAGTTGAATCTGCTCCTAAAGCTATCAAAGAAGGCGTAAGCAAAGAAGAAGCTGAAGCACTTAAGAAAGAGCTTGAAGAAGCTGGTGCAGAAGTTGAAATCAAGTAATTTGCATTAGCAAATTGCTAGCCAGAAATGGCTTAGGCTGGTGGTTTTTTTGACCACCAGCCTTTTTGCGCTGTAGGGTGTACAGTTTTTGCCCTTGACTGTCATTCACCTAGCGCCTAAGGTCAAAACACCATTTAAAGCATAAAACCAACGACTTAACTAAAAATTGGTTAATTTTTGGTGTATGCTGGTGTGATGCCCGAATTAAAGGGTAGTGGAAGTTTGTTGTTTAATGTGGTTTCAACGCAATGTATACGGGGGATTCCGTCACTACGTGCGCTTTGCAGTAACATATTAGACAGCAGGTTGGGTCATAAATCAGCAGGCTGAGGAACCCATGGTTTACTCTTATAGCGAAAAGAAACGTATCCGTAAGGATTTTGGCAAACGCCCACAGGTATTGGAAATTCCATACCTTCTTTCAATTCAGCTTGATTCATTCAAAAAATTTATTGAAGTCGATGCCGATGGTCAATACGGTTTGGAAGCAGCATTCCGTTCAGTATTCCCCATCAAGAGCTACTCAGGCAATTCAGAGCTTCAGTACGTCAGTTACCGTTTAGGTGAACCTGTTTTTGATGTTAAAGAATGTCAAATTCGTGGTGTCACTTATTCAGCTCCATTAAGAGTAAAACTGCGCCTGGTATTATTTGATAAAGAAGCAGCTCCCGGTACCGTAAAAGATATCAAAGAACAAGAAGTGTACATGGGTGAGATTCCGTTGATGACTGAAAACGGAACCTTCGTAATCAATGGTACAGAGCGTGTTATCGTTTCTCAGTTGCACCGTTCTCCTGGTGTATTCTACGACCACGATAAAGGTAAGACGCACTCTTCTGGTAAGGTGTTGTATAACGCACGTGTTATTCCTTACCGTGGTTCTTGGTTAGACTTTGAGTTCGACCCGAAAGATAACTTGTTCGTTCGTATTGACCGCCGTCGTAAGTTGCCAGCAACTATCATCTTGCGCGCATTGGAAATGACAAGTGAAGAAATCTTATCTACCTTCTTCGACACGGTTCAAATCCGTATCGATAACGGTGTGATGAAGATGGAAATCGTTGCTGATCGCCTTCGCGGTGAAACTGCTGCATTTGATATTAAAGATGCAGATGGCAACGTACTTGTTGAGACTGGTCGTCGTATTTCAGCGCGTCATACTCGTGCACTTGAAAAAACGGGCATCACTGAACTAGAAGTACCAGTAGAGTACTTGCTAGGTCGTGTTTACGGTCGTACTTATATCAACGAAGACACAGGCGAAATCATTGTTAATGCTAACGATGAGACTACCCTTGAGAACATGGCTGAGTTGAGCCAAGCGGGTATCAAAGAATTCGAAACTCTTTATATCAACGAGCTTGACCACGGTTCTTACATTTCAGATACCTTGCGTATTGATAGCAGCACAAACCGCCTTGAAGCATTGGTAGAGATCTACCGCATGATGCGTCCTGGTGAGCCGCCAACAAAAGACGCAGCAGAAACTCTATTCGACAACTTGTTCTTCTCTGACGAACGTTATGACCTATCTTCTGTAGGTCGTATGAAGTTCAACCGCCGCCTAGGTCGTGAAGAGTTGACTGGTTCAGGTACCCTAGATAAAGAAGACATCATTGATGTGATGAAGCAACTTATCTTGATCCGTGATGGTAAAGATGAAGTTGATGACATCGATCACTTAGGTAACCGTCGTATTCGTTCTGTTGGCGAAATGGCAGAAAACCAATTCCGCGTTGGTCTAGTGCGTGTTGAACGTGCTGTTAAAGAGCGTTTGAGTTTAGGCGATCTTGATAATGTTATGCCTCAAGACCTAATCAACGCTAAGCCAATTTCTGCGGCAGTGAAAGAATTCTTCGGTTCTTCACAGTTGTCACAGTTTATGGATCAGAACAACCCATTGTCAGAAGTAACGCACAAGCGTCGTATTTCTGCATTAGGCCCAGGTGGTTTGACTCGTGAACGCGCAGGCTTTGAGGTTCGAGACGTACACCCGACTCACTACGGTCGTCTATGTCCAATCGAAACTCCTGAAGGTCCAAACATCGGTTTGATCAACTCATTGGCGAGCTTTGCACGTACCAATGACTTTGGTTTCTTAGAAACACCTTTCCGTCGTATCGTCGACGGTGTTGTGACTGATGAAATCGATTATCTGTCAGCAATTGAAGAAGGCCAGTTTGCAATCGCACAGGCTAACGTTGCATTGACAGAAAACGCTGAACTACTTGATGACTTGATCCCATGTCGTCACCGTGGTGAAACAACCTTGATGCCGAAAGAAGACATCAAATACATGGACGTTTCTCCACAGCAAATCGTTTCTATCGCTGCAAGCATCATCCCGTTCCTAGAACACGATGACGCTAACCGTGCATTGATGGGGGCGAACATGCAACGTCAGGCTGTTCCAACACTACGCGCTGATAAGCCGCTAGTTGGTACGGGTATGGAACGTACTATCGCTGTTGACTCAGGTGTTACTGTAGTTGCTAAGCGCGGTGGTATGGTCGATTACGTAGACGCTAGCCGTATCGTTATCAAAGTTGATGAAGACGAAATGGTTGCTGGTGAAGCGGGTATCGACATTTATAACCTGACTAAGTACACACGTTCTAACCAGAACACTTGTATTAACCAGCGTCCTACTTGTAGCGTTGGCGACCCAATTGTGGCTGGTGATGTATTGGCTGATGGCCCGTCAACCGATTTGGGTGACTTGGCACTA
The DNA here is from genome assembly GCF_056161325.1 of Alteromonas sp. ABE4_545. NCBI lineage: Bacteria > Pseudomonadati > Pseudomonadota > Gammaproteobacteria > Alteromonadales > Alteromonadaceae > Alteromonas > Alteromonas sp. ABE4_545. Next base: position 6,034 of record NZ_JBSWYY010000027.1, on the reverse strand, counting down.
GGTCAAAACATGCGTATCGCATTTATGCCTTGGAATGGTTACAACTTCGAAGACTCGATTTTGATCTCTGAGCGCGTAGCGCAAGAAGACCGTTTCACTACTATCCACATTCAAGAGCTTAGCTGTATCGCTCGTGATACTAAGCTTGGGCCAGAAGAGATTTCTTCTGATATCCCGAACGTGGGTGAGTCTGCATTGAGCAAGCTTGACGAATCAGGCGTTGTTTACATCGGTGCAGAAGTTAAAGGTGGCGATATCTTAGTAGGTAAAGTAACGCCTAAAGGCGAAACTCAGCTTACCCCTGAAGAAAAGCTACTACGTGCAATCTTTGGTGAGAAAGCGTCTGACGTAAAAGACACGTCACTACGTGTTCCTAACTCAGTACACGGTACGGTAATTGACGTTCAAGTCTTTACTCGTGACGGTGTTGAGAAAGACAAGCGCGCGCTTGAAATCGAAGACATGCAGTTGCGCCAAGTGAAGAAAGACTTGTCAGACGAATTCAACATTCTTGCTGACGGTATCTTTGCTCGTGCACAAAACTTGTTGCTAAAAGCTGGTGTGGCTCAAGAGAAACTTGACGCTGTTCCTCGTGAAAAATGGTTTGATATGCCATTGCAAAATGAAGACGCTCAAAACGAGCTTGATCAGATTGCAGAGCAACATGAAGAAATCAAGAACGACTTTGATAAGAAGTTTGAAGCCAAGCGTCGTAAGATCACTCAAGGTGATGACCTAGCGCCAGGCGTATTGAAGATCGTTAAGGTTTACCTAGCGGTTAAACGTCATATCCAACCAGGTGACAAAATGGCCGGTCGTCACGGTAACAAAGGTGTTATCTCGACTATCCAGCCTGTAGAAGATATGCCTTACGATGCTGATGGCACGCCAGTAGACATCGTATTGAACCCTCTAGGTGTACCGTCTCGTATGAACATCGGTCAGATCCTAGAAACCCACTTGGGTATGGCGGCACACGGTCTTGGCGTTAAGATCGACCGTATGATTAAAGAGCAGCGAGAGCTAGCTGAACTCCGTGAATTCTTGAAGAAGGTTTACGAACTTGGTGAGAATCACCAAGAAGTAGACATTGATAACTTCACTGATCACGAAGTACGTCGTCTAGCTGAAAACCTACGTAAGGGTGTGCCTGTAGCAACACCTGTATTCGATGGTGCTCGCGAATCTGAAATCAAAGAAATGCTGAAGCTAGCTGATATTCCAGAAAGCGGTCAGATTGCTTTGTTCGACGGTCGTACCGGTCGCGAATTTGAGCGTCCAGTAACGGTTGGTTACATGTACATGCTGAAACTTAACCACTTGGTTGACGATAAGATGCACGCACGTTCTACAGGCTCTTACAGCCTAGTAACGCAGCAGCCTCTAGGTGGTAAAGCACAGTTCGGTGGTCAGCGCTTCGGTGAGATGGAAGTGTGGGCACTAGAAGCATACGGTGCAGCGTATACGCTACAAGAAATGCTAACTGTGAAATCGGACGACGTTAACGGTCGTACGAAGATGTACAAGAACATTGTTGATGGCGACCACAGAATGGAGCCAGGCATGCCTGAATCCTTCAACGTATTGCTTAAAGAAATCCGCTCGTTGGGTATCAACATCGAGTTGGAAGAAAAGTAATTCGGCATTTGCCATTCTTTGATTAAGGTGGCCCAGTTCGCTGGGCCATAGTGACTGACTCCGCTGGGAGAGTATTGTGAAAGACTTATTAAAGTTTCTTAAACAACAAAATAAGACTGAAGAATTCGATAATATTCGTATCGGTCTTTCATCACCGGACATGATTCGTTCATGGTCATTCGGTGAAGTGAAAAAGCCGGAGACCATCAACTACCGTACGTTCAAGCCTGAACGCGACGGTTTGTTCTGTGCGCGTATCTTCGGTCCAGTAAAAGACTATGAGTGTTTGTGCGGTAAGTACAAGCGCCTTAAGCACCGTGGTGTAATCTGTGAAAAATGTGGCGTTGAAGTAACGTTAACTAAAGTACGTCGTGAGCGTATGGGTCACATTGAATTAGCAAGCCCGGTTGCACACATCTGGTTCCTTAAATCATTGCCGTCACGCATCGGTTTGATGCTTGATATGACACTTCGTGACATCGAGCGTGTACTTTACTTCGAATCATTCGTAGTAACTGAACCTGGTATGACTACCCTAGAGCGTAGCCAACTTCTTAACGAAGAAGAATACCTAGATTCACTTGAAGAGCACGGCGATGAATTTGAAGCTAAAATGGGTGCGGAAGCGATTTTCGACCTATTGAAAGTGCTTGATGTTGACGGTGACGTTGCATCAATGCGTGAAGAGCTACCTTCAATCAACTCTGAAACCAAACGTAAGAAAATCACTAAGCGTTTGAAGTTGCTTGAATCATTCCAGCAGTCTGGCAACAAGCCAGAGTGGATGATTATGACAGTGTTGCCAGTATTGCCACCAGACCTACGTCCGTTGGTACCACTAGATGGCGGCCGTTTTGCAACATCAGATTTGAACGATCTTTACCGTCGAGTCATTAACCGTAACAACCGTTTGAAGCGTCTTCTAGACCTTGCAGCACCAGACATTATCGTACGTAACGAAAAGCGTATGCTACAAGAATCTGTTGATGCCCTACTAGATAACGGTCGTCGCGGCCGCGCTATCACAGGTTCTAATAAACGTCCTCTTAAATCACTTGCCGATATGATCAAAGGTAAGCAAGGTCGTTTCCGTCAGAACTTGTTGGGTAAGCGTGTTGACTACTCAGGCCGTTCAGTTATTACCGTTGGTCCTACACTGCGTCTACACCAGTGTGGTCTGCCTAAGAAAATGGCTTTGGAATTGTTCAAACCATTCATCTACGGCAAGCTGGAAGGTCGTGGTTTAGCCACAACCATCAAAGCAGCGAAAAAATTAGTAGAACGTGAAGCGCCGGAAGTATGGGACGTACTAGACGAAGTGATTCGTGAACACCCAGTACTACTAAACCGTGCACCAACACTTCACCGTTTGGGTATTCAAGCGTTTGAACCTACCCTAATCGAAGGTAAAGCGATTCAGTTGCACCCATTGGTGTGTGCGGCTTATAACGCCGACTTCGATGGTGACCAAATGGCGGTTCACGTACCTTTGACCATCGAAGCACAGCTAGAAGCTCGTGCACTGATGATGTCAACGAACAACATCTTGTCACCTGCGAATGGTGAGCCAATCATCGTACCTTCACAGGACGTTGTATTGGGTCTTTATTACCTAACGCGTGACAAAGTTAACGGTGTAGGTGAAGGCATGGTATTTACCAGCCCGAACGAAGCAGAGAAAGCATACCGCACAGGTAACGCTGAACTGCACTCACGCGTTAAAGTACGTATTACTGAATACGATGTAGCAGAAGACGGCTCTAAAGTTGAAAAAGTAACACTAACAGACACCACTGTTGGTCGTGCGATCTTCTCGTTGATTTTGCCAAAAGGCTTGCCTTTTGAAATCATCAACAAACCAATGGGTAAGAAGCAAATTTCTGGCCTATTGAATGCTTGCTACCGTACGCTTGGTTTGAAAGATACGGTAATTGCTGCTGACCAAATTATGTATACCGGTTTCCACTACGCGATGATCGCGGGTGCGTCAGTTGGTATCGATGATATGGTTATCCCTGATGCGAAGAAAGACATCATCGATGCAGCAGAAGCGGAAGTTATCGAGATTCAGGAACAGTTCCAAAGCGGTCTTGTAACAGCCGGTGAGCGTTACAACAAAGTTATCGATATCTGGTCAAATGCGAACGAAAAAGTCGCTAAGGCGATGATGGATAACCTTAAGACCGACATCGTAATCAATGCGAAAGGCGAAGAAGAAGAGCAATCATCATTTAACTCTGTTTATATGATGGCTGACTCGGGTGCTCGTGGTAGTGCCGCTCAGATTCGTCAGTTGGCTGGTATGCGTGGTCTGATGGCTAAGCCAGATGGCTCAATCATCGAAACACCGATTACGGCGAACTTCCGTGAAGGTCTTAACGTACTACAGTACTTTATCTCAACTCACGGTGCTCGTAAGGGTCTAGCCGATACGGCATTGAAGACAGCTAACTCAGGTTACTTGACTCGTCGTCTAGTAGACGTTGCGCAAGATTTGGTTATCACTAACGACGACTGCGGCACGTTTGAAGGCGTGAGCATGACACCTCTTATCGAAGGTGGTGACGTTGTAGAACCGCTACGCGAGCGTGTACTTGGTCGTGTTGTAGCTGAAGACGTGTTTAAACCTGGTACTGACGAAGTACTAGTAGAACGTAACGTGTTGCTAGACGAAGCACTAGTAGACATGCTTGAAGCCAACTCAGTTGACCAAATTCAAGTACGTTCAGTAATCACTTGTGATAACGACTTTGGTGTATGTGCGAAGTGTTACGGTCGTGACCTTGCACGTGGTCACATGGTTGGTAAAGGTGAGTCTGTTGGTGTTATCGCGGCTCAGTCAATCGGTGAACCAGGTACACAGCTTACCATGCGTACGTTCCACATCGGTGGTGCGGCATCACGAGCGTCAGCTGAAAACAGCGTTCAGGTTAAAACTGCTGGTAGCTTGAAGCTACACAATGCCAAATACGTTCGTAACACAGACGGCAAGATCGTTATCGTTTCACGTTCAACAGAACTAACGATGATCGATGATCAGGGTCGTGAGAAAGAACGTTATAAAGTACCTTACGGTGCGGTATTGTCAGTTGATGACGGTACTACAGTTGCAGCGGGCGATATCGTTGCTAACTGGGACCCGCATAGTCACCCAATTATCGTTGAACGTGCATCTAAGATCTCGTTTGCCGATATTGATGATTCTAACACCGAGATGCAGCAAGACGAGCTAACTGGTCTAACGCGTATCGTTGTTAAAGATCTTTCTAAAGTTAACGCTAAAGAGCCGAAACTAATCCTAGAAAGTGAAGAGTTTGGTTTACAAGAAATTCGTCTTCCAAGCTTTACCACTATCGAAGCGAAAGAAGGCAAAGTGGCTAACGAAGGTGACGTGCTAGCACGTATTCCTCAGGAAAGCTCGAAAACACGTGACATCACGGGTGGTCTACCGCGCGTTGCTGACTTGTTCGAAGCGCGTAAGCCTAAAGAGCCTGCTATCTTGGCTGAAATTTCAGGTACCATTGGTTTCGGTAAAGAGACTAAAGGTAAGAAACGCCTAGTTATCACACCTAAAGACGGTGATGCATACGAAGAGATGATTCCTAAGTGGCGTCAGCTTAACGTATTCGAAGGTGAAACAGTTGAACGCGGTGAAGTTATCGCTGACGGTCCTGAGTCACCACACGACATCCTACGTCTACGTGGTGTGAGTGCGGTATCTAACTACATCGTGAACGAAGTTCAGGAAGTTTACCGCCTACAGGGTGTAAAAATTAACGATAAGCACATTGAAGTCGTTATCCGTCAGATGCTACGTAAGTGTATTATCACAGCACCAGGCGACAGCATGTTCCTAGAAGGCGAACAAGTTGAAGTTTCTGCAGTGAAGATCGCAAACCGTGAACTGGAAAAGCAAGGCAAATTGGGTGCCCTTTACGAAATCCAACTATTGGGTATCACTAAAGCCTCATTGTCTACAGAGTCATTTATCTCTGCTGCGTCGTTCCAGGAAACAACACGCGTACTTACTGAAGCCGCTGTACAGGGTAAAGAAGACGATCTACGTGGTCTGAAAGAGAACGTTATTGTTGGTCGATTGATTCCAGCAGGTACGGGCTTCGCTTACCACGAGAAACGTGCTCAACGCCGTGCCGACGCAATGGCTGAATTGTCAGTTTCTGCAGAAGAAGCTGAACAGGCATTGACTGAAGCATTGAACGCAGAAGTATCAAACGAAGCGTCAAGCGAAGAGTAAGCGTATTGTCATAGAAGGCGGCGAAAGCCGCCTTTTTTATGTGACCGGTCGCGAAGCGACAGAACACCACGGGTTTACCCGTGGATGAATGAGTCCGAGGCCTGTATGCTACGAAGATGGAAGTACGAGTCTCATCACATG
>NZ_JBSWYY010000026.1:0-46810 GCF_056161325.1 Alteromonas sp. ABE4_545 | reverse complement strand
GTATTGTTGTGGGGATTTTGGGGTTAGCATGGTGAACACTCCGAATTTCACTATGCCTATTAGATCAAAGCCCCAGACTTTCGTCTAGGGCTTTTTCAACAGTCTGAGCCCGGTAAACCGGGCTTTTTTATGTCTTGGTTATATGGGCTGCGACTATCTACGCTGTGCCCTTAAACAGTTACACGTTCTCAAACAAAGCTTCAACTCGTTGGCGAGTTTCTTCAATGCGCGTTACATCAGCCGGGGCTATAAAAATAGTGTCATCGCCGGCAATCGTACCGAGTACACCATCTTTTTGGCTCAATGAATCGAGTAGGCGGGCAATCAATTGTGCTGCGCCGGGGCTGGTACGGATAATTACCATCACATTGTTATGCACAATGTCTAAAACCAGTTGCTTCAACGGGCTTTTGGCCGTTGGCATGCCCAATTCTGGTGGCAAGCAATAAACCATGTCTCCGCGTGCATTACGGGTACGCACTGCCCCAAACTTGCTTAACATACGCGAGATTTTTGATTGGCTAATATTGTCAAAACTCTGTGCTTTGAGTGCTTCAACAATTTCACCTTGTGAACCGTAACTCTCAGCTTTGAGAATATCTTTAAATGCTTTGATCAGTTGTTCTTGTTTTGCGGTTGCCATGAATATCCAGAATAAGAATTATTTTTACAAAGACGACGTCGTTACTGCTATTATTTAGCAGCTATTTTGCCCGAGAGGTGAACTTTAGGCAATTTAAATGCATAATCATGCACTGATATTGAATATCAGTTGTGTATCGTTAATCTGCGCACTTACGACCATACGATTATTGTCAAAAGGTGCAAAAAACGCTAGGTTGACGACCCCGTTAAGAAAACGTGATTTTTTTCCCATAGGAGAAATGGTATGAAAGTAGCCGTGTTAGGTGCTGCCGGTGGTATTGGTCAGGCGCTGTCATTGTTGTTAAAAACACAATTGCCAGCAGGTTCAGAATTAGCATTGTATGATGTTGCACCTGTTGTTCCAGGTGTAGCAGTAGACCTAAGCCACATCCCCACCGCGGTTAAAGTAACCGGTCACGGTAAAGATGACTTGGCTGATGCACTGACTGGATGTGACGTTGTTCTTATCCCAGCAGGTGTACCTCGTAAGCCAGGTATGGATCGCTCTGATCTATTCAACATCAACGCAGGCATTGTTAAAGCACTAGTCGAAGGTGTTGCAGATAACTGCCCTTCAGCCTGTGTTGGCATCATTACCAACCCAGTTAATACCACAGTTGCTATTGCAGCTGAAACGCTTAAAGAAAAAGGCGTTTACGATAAAAACAAACTATTCGGTGTGACTACGCTTGACGTAATCCGTGCTGAAACTTTTGTTGCTGAGAAAAAAGAACTAGACGTTGCTAGCGTTCACGTTCCTGTGATCGGCGGTCACTCTGGTACTACGATTCTTCCTCTTCTTTCTCAAGTTGAAGGTGTAACTTTCACAGACGAAGAAGTGGCTGCATTGACAACTCGTATCCAAAACGCAGGTACTGAAGTGGTTGAAGCTAAAGCTGGCGGCGGCTCTGCAACCCTATCTATGGGTCAAGCGGCTGCGCGTTTCTGCTTGTCTTTGGTTGCAGCAATGCAGGGTGAGAACGTGGTTGAGTACACCTACGTTCAAACTGATGATTCAGAAGATGCTGCATTCTTCGCTCACCCAGTTCGTCTTGGTAAAAATGGCGTAGAAGAAATTCTACCTTACGGCGAATTGAGCGCTTTTGAACAAAAAGCAAAAGAAGATATGCTTGAAGGCCTACGTGGCGACATCAAACTTGGTGTTGATTTCGTAAACGGCTAATCGGTATTCAGTTCGACATTCTTTCGAACCGACCAAATAAAAAGCCCCGCTGAATCCAGCGGGGCTTTTTTAATGCTTGCGCAGTGGGCTAAAACACAGGTTAACCTGTGTTTCGCATACCAATCGCAATACCTGCAATGGTTACCATCATAGCGCGCTCTAGCATAGGCGCTTGCTCATCATCTGCAAGCTTACGAACACGCTCTAACAATTCAATTTGCAAATAGTGTAAGGGTTGCAAATAAGCAGCGCGAATGTTCATCGACTCTAGGCCTTGAGGGTCGCTTTCCATCACACTCTTTTGACCTGTTAGCTCAAGTAAGTAAGCAATGCTTTCTTTAAGCTCTGTACGCAGGGCCTCACCAAAGTGTTTCAGTTCGTCGGGTACCAAACGTGCGTCATACGCTTCGCTGATGCGAGGGTCGGCTTTTTGGAATACCATATCTAGCATAGACAAACGCGAATGGAAGAATGGCCAGTTTTGGTACATATCATCGATAAGTGCCTGATTACCGTCTTCTCGTACTGCTTTAATGGCACGCATACCACCTAGCCATGAAGGCAATACCAAGCGTGTTTGTGCCCAAGCGAAAATCCATGGGATAGCGCGAAGGCTTTCAATACCACCAGTAGGCTTACGCTTAGCTGGGCGGCTTCCCAAAGGTAGCTTGCCAAGTTCTTGTTCAGGTGTAGCTACACGGAAGTAAGGCACAAACTCTTTATCGTGACGCACGGTTGCGCGGTAATTATCACGCCCTTTGGCAGCCATTTCTGTCATGACTTCACGCCACTCAGCTTTCGGTGCTGGTGGTGGGAATAGCATGGCTTCGATAATAGCACTGGTGTAAATGCCTAAGCTGCGTTTTGCCAGTAGTGGCATACCAAACTTATAACGAATGGTTTCACCTTGCTCAGTGACACGGAAACCGCCGTCTAGAGAGCCTGGAGGTTGAGAATGGATTGCAGCGTGTGCAGGTAAACCACCACGACCGATCGTACCGCCACGACCGTGGAACAGGGTAAGCGTAATACCGAATTCTTCAGCAATACCGACCAAGGCTTCCTGAGACTCGTATTGAGCCCAACCAGCGGCAATCGCTCCAGCGTCTTTGGCTGAATCTGAATAACCGATCATGACAAACTGTTTGCCTTGAATGTACCCACGGTACCAGTCAATCGCTAACAGCTTATTCATTACCGATGGCGAGTTGTTTAAGTCGTCCAATGTTTCAAACAATGGTGCAACAGGCATTGGCCAATCCACGCCCATTTCTTGTAATAGCAACTGAACGGCTAGTACGTCTGACGGTTCGCTCGCCATGGAGATAATGTATATTCCAAAGCCGTGCTGACTGTGCTTCGCTATTACTTTACAGGTGTCGAGCACTTCTTTCACATCGTCAGATGCATCCCATGTGGTTGGGAAAAGCGGGCGTTTTGAGCTGAGCTCTTTCAACAAGAATGATTGCTTGTCGGCTTCGCTCCATTGATTGTAATCACCTAAACCTAAGAAACGGGTCAATTCACTGAACACGTCAGCGTGACGTTGTGAATCTTGACGCACGTCCAAGCGAAGTAGGTGTACACCAAAACACTTCACGCGGCGAATTGTATCGAGCAACAAGCCGTTAGCGGTGAGCTCTAGTCCTGAATCAACCAACGATTGGTAGCAAAGCATGAGAGGCTCTAGCAGTTCTTCGTTGCTTTGAATCCACTCGCTTTGGTCGACAGGGCGGCCACACAGGTATTGTGCAATACCATCTCTGGTATCGGCACAGCGGCGTACTAATGGGCGAAGTAGGGCGCGGTAAGGTTCTAGCTTATCGCCTACTTTAGCTCGCAGTTCTTCGTTACAATTGCTCATCGACAGCTCTACCTGTAAACGGTCGAGGTCGAGGGCAAATAATTTAGCCGCGCGTTTACGCGCGAGTAATAACACTTCTTCTGTGACTTTCGACGTAACAAACGGGTTACCGTCGCGGTCACCGCCCATCCATGAACTAAAATGAACTGGCGAAGCGTTGAGGGGAAGTGTGACGTCGTAGTCTTTTTTCAAACGATCATTAAGGTCGCGAAGGAAATCTGGAACGGCTTCCCACAATGAGTTTTCAATAACAGAAAAACCCCAGCGAGCTTCGTCAACCGGCGTTGGACGAACAGAACGAATCTCTTCGGTATGCCAAGCCTGACTGATGAGGTCAGCAATGCGAGTTTCAAGACGTTCACGTTCGATATCGGTTAACGACTCTTGATGAATATCTTTAAGGCAACTGGCTAATTCTTTGTGTTTATGAATAAGCGTACGGCGAGTGACTTCGGTAGGGTGCGCGGTGAGCACAAGGTCGATATTTAGTTTACCTACCGCCTCTGTGACCTGTTCAGCAGACAATTCTGCTTTGTCTAGGTGGTTGAATAATGCATCGATGGATGCATCGACATCAAGGCCACTGTTGTATTCTTGTTCTGCAATATTGCCCAGGTTGAGAAATTGTGCAAAAGCACGGCCGACAACGAGCAAATCTTCATCTGTCATGTTTCTGAAAGTTTCTTTCAGATTTTCGCTGCATTGTTCGTCGCCTTGGTAAGACGCGCGGCCTTCTTTTCGGATGGTTTCTATACGATTTAACCATTCTTCTCCAAGCTGGGCTTCAATTGTTTGGCCCAGAGTTGTACCCAGATAACGTACGGTATCTTTTAGTTGAGCATCATAATGTGATTGCATGGGTTTCCTCCTGAATAGCTGGCATCACCATACTGTGTAACGTTCAGCTTGTCTAACCTCTTTGGGTATAAATTAAATCGAAATGATTGGTTCGAATGTCGTCTTACAATGGTCTAAGCAGCGAATTTAAAGGTATGTTACACTTCCCCTCTTTCATTATTATTAAAGAGTATACTCTCTAAATAATGATTAATTAATGCACAATAAATGTAATTAACTTACAGGAGTCACTGTGACTGATACTTATTCAACAATCGAGACACAAGCAAGTTACGGTATTGGCTACCAAATGGGTCAGCAATTGCAAAGCAACCCTTTTGAAGGCTTAGATATCGAAGCGGTAATGGCGGGTGTAAAAGACGCGTTCACTGGCGAAGCGGCTAAGGTTGACAATGAAACTCTTCGCGAAGCGTTTGGTCAGATTCACCAGCGCATGCAAGAAGTGAAAAAAGCAGAGTTTGAAGTTGCTATTAAAGAAGGTGCCGACTTCCTTGCTAAAAATGCAGAGCGTGAAGAAGTATTAGTAACTGAATCAGGTCTTCAGTACGAAGTACTTGAAGCAGCTGAAGGTGACAAGCCTACTGCAACCAGCACAGTTCGCGTTCATTACCACGGTACCTTGATCAGTGGTGATGTGTTCGATAGTTCTTACGATCGTGGTCAGCCAGCTGAATTCCCAGTAAATGGCGTGATTAAAGGTTGGACTGAAGCACTACAAATTATGCCTGTTGGCTCAAAATGGCGTTTGTACGTACCTGCTGAACTTGCCTACGGTGAGCAAGGCGCTGGTGCGGCTATCAAGCCTTATAGCACATTAGTTTTTGATGTTGAGCTTCTCGACATTCTAGCGTAATTGCTATTACGTACAAAAAGGTGGCCATTGTAGCCACCTTTTTTGTTCTTGTGATAAAGTGATTTCCTGCTTTATATCAATACACTATACATAGTAGCTGGCTGCTCAGAGTTGTTATCGCCAGCGTCATGATTACAATACCAGCACATTTATCTAAGGATGATTCATTATGGTAATTAAGCCTAAAATTCGAGGCTTCATCTGTACTAACGCTCACCCAGCAGGTTGTGCCGCTTCAGTACAAGAGCAAATCGACTATGTTCGCGGGTTAGGTGAGCTTGGCCAGGGGCCCAAAAACGTGTTGGTACTCGGCTGCTCTACAGGCTACGGCTTGGCGTCTCGTATCACTGCGGCATTCGGTTATGGCGCAAATACTTTGGGCGTGTGTTTTGAAAAAGCGCCAACAGAGCGCAAAACAGCTACGGCTGGTTGGTACAACACTGCTGCATTCCACGCTTTGGCATCGAAAGAATCGCTCTACGCCGACACCCTAAATGGCGATGCTTTCTCTAGCGAACTAAAACAAGAAGTGATCGAGAAAATCAAAGCAGATTTAGGCCAAGTTGACTTGGTGGTATACAGCCTCGCTGCGCCGCGTCGCACCGACCCTGCAACAGGGGAAGTGTACAAGTCTACACTGAAGCCGGTTGGTCAAGCTTATACGACAAAAACCTACGACACTGACAAAGACCTTGTTCACGAAGTATCACTTGAGCCAGCGAATGACGAAGAAATCTTCAACACTGTGAAAGTAATGGGTGGTGAAGATTGGGAGTTGTGGATCAATGCATTGGCAGACGCAGGCGTACTTGCCCAAGGCTGTAAAACCACAGCTTATACTTACATTGGTAAAGAGTTAACGTGGCCAATCTATGGTCAAGCGACCATTGGTAAAGCGAAGGAAGATTTGGACCGCGCAGCAACGGCTATCAACACTGATCATGCTGATCTAAACCTTGACGCCCACGTATCTTCATTAAAAGCATTGGTGACGCAAGCAAGTTCTGCGATCCCTGTTATGCCTCTGTATATTTCTTTAATTTATAAAGTGATGAAAGAGGAAGGAACGCACGAAGGCTGTATTGAGCAGATTGGTGGATTGTTTACTGAGTGTTTGTATGGTGAAACACCAACGTTGGATGACATGAATCGGTACCGCATGGACGGCAAAGAAACCAACGACGAGACGCAAGCGAAAATTAAAGCGCTTTGGGATCAAGTGACCCAAGAAAACTTCCATGACCTGAGCGATTATGCCGGTTATCACCACGAGTTTTTGCGCTTGTTTGGCTTCGACATGGCGGGTGTAGATTACGACGCTGATGTTGACCCGTTGGTCAACTGGTAAAAAGTCGTTTGAGAGTCTATAAAAGCCGTCATGTTGACGGCTTTTTTTCAGACTTTGGTCTTATATTGGCCCTACTGTTGAGGTAGGTGTACACATTAATCCGATAAAAAATGTGGATAATCCATTATTTGCATAGCGTAAATGTTGTGGTTAATGCTAAAATCCCTGAATTAAGTCGCGGGCGATCTGTCAGCAACTTAACGTGGAATTCTCGACAAAATTGGCGAAGACCAAACAACCGTTGAGGGTTTCAGCGAATAAAACCCGTCTAATAAGAACAATGCTTACGCGTATACAAGCCGTATTCTTCAATATGCTGAAGCGGTGTAAGAGTGCATAAGGCAAAGTCGTTACGGGTGAATTTTCACAATCAGTGAGTGCTTTTTTGCATGCAGCACAGCGGTGCTTTTCGGTGCCGTCATGCAAAAAGGTATTTCTATTAGAGTAGTGCGATTACATATGATAAAAATCAAGAAAGGTCTCGACCTCCCGATTAAGGGGGCTCCGCAGCAGCAGATCCATGACGGAAATGCTGTGTCGCGCGTTGCCATTCTGGGAGAAGAATATGTGGGTATGCGTCCTACCATGCACGTTCAAGTTGGCGATGCAGTGAAGAAAGGCCAAGTTCTTTTTGAAGATAAAAAGAACCCTGGCGTTAAATTCACAGCACCAGCTGCGGGCGAAGTGGTAGAAGTTAACCGTGGCGCAAAACGTGTTCTTCAATCTGTTGTTATCAAAGTTGAAGGTAACGAAACTGTTACTTTTGATGCGATTGCCGCAGACCAGATTGCTAACGCTTCTCGTGAACAGGTACAAGCTTTGTTGGTTGATACTGGCTTATGGACAGCGTTCCGCACGCGTCCTTACAGCAAGTCTCCGGCAGTTGGCTCAACACCAAACTCAATCTTTGTTACCGCAATCGACACCAACCCCTTGGCTGCCGATCCTGCAGTGATTATCAAAGAGCGTGAGTCAGACTTTGAAAATGGTCTAAAAGTGTTGCAGCAGCTTACTGACGGCAAAGTGCACTTGTGTAAAGCAGCAGGTTCTGCTGTAAACGCAGGTGGCAGCAAAGCTGACGTAACAGAATTTGCTGGCCCGCACCCAGCAGGTTTGGCTGGTACACATATTCATCACCTTGATGCAGTAGGCGCAGGTAAAACTGTGTGGGCTGTGAACTATCAAGACGTTATTGCTATTGGTGCAACCATTACCTCTGGTGAGCTTGATAACACGCGTGTTATCTCTGTAGCAGGCCCAGCGGCGACAAACCCTCGCTTGGTTCGCACTGTAATTGGCGCAGACTTAGAAGAAGTGACTGCTGGTGAGAAAGTCAACGGCGAAGTTCGCGTAGTCTCTGGCTCAGTGCTTCAAGGCACAACTGCATACGGCGTTCACGGTTTCTTAGGTCGTTTCCACCTACAAGTTTCTCTATTGGCTGAAGGCCGTGAGAAGAAATTCTTGGGTTGGATTACTCCAGGTTCAGACAAGCACTCAGTAACGCGGGCATACCTTGGCCACTTGGCTGGTAGCAAGCAGTTCGACATGACGACTACAACCAATGGTTCAGAGCGTTCAATGGTACCAATCGGTAACTACGAGCGTGTTATGCCACTAGATATCTTACCAACCTTGTTGTTGCGTGATCTTATTTCTGGTGACACTGACAGTGCACAGACACTGGGTTGTCTAGAATTGGACGAAGAAGATTTGGCATTGTGTACCTATGTATGCCCTGGCAAATACAACTACGGTCCAATTTTACGTGACTGTTTGACGACCATTGAGAAAGAGGGTTAAGTCATGGGTTTAAAAGCGTATTTAGAAAAAATTGAACCTAATTTTGAACCAGGCGGAAAATACGAAAAATGGTACGCGTTGTACGAAGCTGCAGCGACTATTTTTTACACTCCTGGTAAAGTAAACAAGTCGGGCACACACGTTCGTGACAGCATCGACTTGAAACGCATCATGATTATGGTGTGGATGGCGACATTCCCTGCCATGTTCTACGGTATGTACAACATTGGCTTCCAAGCTAACGAAGCAATTGCTGCTGGCGCAGGTGTATTGCCTGACGCATGGCAAGCAGCCTTGTTCTCTGCACTAGGCGGTGAGCTAGGCCCTGACACTGGCGTACTAGGGCTGATGTTCTACGGCGCGTGTTTCTGGTTACCCATTTATGCGGTTACCTTCATCGTTGGTGGTTTCTGGGAAGTATTGTTTGCTTCTGTGCGTAAGCACGAAGTTAACGAAGGCTTCTTCGTAACATCGGTTCTTTTCGCATTGACTCTACCTGCAACGATTCCATTGTGGCAAGTAGCCTTGGGTATCACCTTTGGTGTGGTTATCGCGAAAGAAGTCTTCGGTGGTACAGGTCGTAACTTCCTTAACCCAGCGCTTTCTGGTCGTGCATTCCTTTACTTCGCTTACCCGGGCCAAATCTCAGGTGACCAAGTATGGGTAGCAGCTGACGGCTTCTCTGGTGCAACATCATTGAGCCAAGCAGCGTCTGGTAGCCTTGATTACAACAACATGCAAGCTTGGTGGGATGCCTTCTTTGGCGCAATTCCTGGCTCTGCAGGTGAAGTATCAACCCTTGCGATTATCATTGGTGGCTTGTTCATCATGTATATGCGCATTGCTAGCTGGCGCATTGTTGCCGGTGTTGCAATCGGCGTCGTGTTCTTCGCAACTCTGCTTAATATGATTGGTAGCGATACCAACCCAATGTTTAATATGCCTGCACACTGGCACTTCGTTGTAGGTGGCTTGGCATTCGGTATGTTCTTTATGGCAACCGACCCAGTATCGGCATCGTTCACTAACTCAGGTAAGTGGGCATACGGTATCTTCATTGGATTCATGTCTGTATTTATTCGCGTGCTCAACCCAGCGTTCCCAGAAGGCGTAATGCTTGCCATTCTGTTCGCAAACTTGTGGGCGCCACTGTTCGACTATTTCGTCGCGCAAAGCAACATTAAGCGGAGGATTGCTCGTGTCGGCTAAGAAAGAAACACTAGGAAAAACGGTAGGCGTTGTTGTTGCCGTCTGTCTGGTTTGTTCAATTGTTGTATCGGGTTCTGCAGTAGGTCTGCGTTCACTACAACAAACTAACGCTGCACTAGACCAAAAAACCAATATCCTGACTGCTGCGGGTTTGTACGAAGCAGGTATGGATAACAAAGCGGTTGCTTCTGTATACGAAGAGTCTGTGACTAAGCGTTATGTTGATTTGGAAACCGGTGAGTTTGTTGACGCACCTTCTGCTGATTACGACATGTACAAAGCGGCTAAAGAAGATGCACAAAGCAATGCGTTGGCAGACAACAGCGTTGGCTTTAAGCGCGTACCTAAAGTGGCTAGCGTTTACTTGGTTGAAAATGCAGCGGGCGAAGTCACTCGTTTGATTTTGCCAGTACACGGTAGCGGTCTGTGGGATTTGATGTACGGCTTCTTGGCGGTAGATGCAGATGGCCACACAGTACGTGAACTCATTTATTACCAGCAAAAAGAAACGCCTGGATTGGGTGGCGAAGTGCAAAACCCTTCTTGGCAGGCTAAATGGGACGGCAAGCAGCTTTACAAAGATGGCGAAGTGGCTATCAAAGTGAAGAAAAATGCACAAGCTGATAACCCATACAGTGTTGACGCGCTTTCTGGTGCGACACTGACCAGTAACGGTGTTGACCGTACGGTTAGCTTCTGGGTTGGGGAAAAAGGCTTTGGCCCATTCCTGCAAAAACAAGCCTGGCGTTCATAAGGGGTAATTCATGGCAGATTCAAAAGAAATGAAACAGGTCCTGTTTGGACCGATTCTGAGCAATAACCCGATTGCCCTTCAGGTTTTGGGTATTTGTTCTGCGCTAGCGATTACCACCAAGCTAGAAACAGCTTTGGTTATGTCACTAGCCCTGACGAGCGTTGTGGCGTTCTCAAACTTATTTATCTCGATTATTCGTAATCAGATCCCAAGCAGCGTACGTATCATCATTCAGATGACCATTATCGCTTCATTGGTAATTGTTGTTGACCAAATCTTGAAAGCTTATGCGTATGACGTGTCGAAACAGCTTTCGGTATTCGTTGGTCTGATCATTACTAACTGTATCGTAATGGGTCGTGCAGAAGCTTACGCAATGAAGAGTCCACCTCTGATGAGTTTCTTGGACGGTATTGGTAACGGTTTAGGTTATTCACTTATCCTAATCATCATCGGTACTATCAAAGAGCTATTCGGTTTCGGTACCATTCTTGGTTTCGAAATCCTTCCACTGATTCAAAACGGTGGCTGGTATCAGGGTAACGGTTTGTTAATCCTACCGTTCAGCTCATTCTTCTTGATTGGTGGTGTAGTGTGGGTTGTTCGCACATTCCGCCCAGAGCAAGTAGAACCTAAGGAGTAAGTCGTGGAACATTATTTATCTTTATTGGTTCGCTCTATCTTCGTAGAGAACATGGCGTTGTCATTGTTCTTGGGGATGTGTACCTTCCTAGCTGTTTCTAAGAAAGTTAAAACAGCAATGGGCTTGGGTGTAGCGGTAATCGTGGTTTTGGGTATTTCAGTACCTGCTAACCAAGTAATCTATGTCAACATCCTTGCGCCAGGCGCATTGGCATGGGCTGGCTTCCCTGATGCTGACCTAAGCTTCCTTAACTTCTTGACCTTTATCGGCGTAATCGCGGCATTGGTTCAGATTTTGGAAATGACATTAGACAAGTTTTTCCCTGCGCTATACAACGCACTAGGTATCTTCTTACCTTTGATCACAGTTAACTGTGCAATCTTCGGTGGCGTTGCCTTTGCGGTACAACGTGAATACAACTTCACTGAAAGTATTGTTTACGGTATCGGTAGCGGTGCAGGTTGGGCGTTGGCAATCGTATTGCTAGCGGCTGTTCGTGAAAAGCTTAAATATGCAGATATCCCAGATGGCCTTCGTGGTTTGGGCTCTGTATTTATGGTTGCTGGCCTGATGGCACTGGGTTTCCAGTCTTTCACCGGCGTTGCACTGTAATTCAAGCTTGGGAGCTAAGTAATGAATTTTGAAATTTTTCTAGGCGTCGGCATGTTCATTGCCATTGTATTGGCGCTGGTATTCATCATCATGTTTGCGAAATCCAAGCTGGTTCCAACTGGTGATGTGACGATTAGAATCAACGGTGACCCTGACAAGTCAATCACCACTGCACCGGGTGGTAAACTCCTTGGTGCATTGGCTGACGCAGGTATCTTCGTATCGTCTGCTTGTGGTGGCGGTGGCTCATGTGGTCAGTGTCGCGTAGACGTAAAAGACGGTGGTGGTGAAATTCTACCTACAGAACTCGACCACATCACTAAGCGTGAAGCCCGTGAAGGTTGCCGTTTGTCTTGTCAGGTTTCTGTGAAACAAGACATGGACATTGAGCTTGAAGAAGAAATCTTTGGTATTAAGAAGTGGGATTGTGAAGTTATCTCTAACGATAACAAAGCGACCTTCATCAAAGAACTTAAGCTTAAAATTCCTAACGGTGAAAGTGTACCTTTCCGTGCTGGTGGTTACATTCAGATTGAAGCCCCTGCGCACCACGTTAAGTACAAAGAGTTTGATATTCCTGAAGAGTATCGCGCTGACTGGGAACGCTTCGGCTTCTTCGATATTGAGTCTAAGGTAGATGAAGAAACTATCCGTGCTTACTCAATGGCGAACTACCCTGAAGAAGAAGGCATTATTATGCTTAACGTGCGTATCGCTACGCCGCCGCCTAATAACCTAAGCCTACCAGCAGGTAAGATGTCTTCGTACATTTGGAGCTTGAAAGAAGGCGATAAAGCCACGATTTCTGGTCCATTCGGTGAGTTCTTCGCGAAAGAAACCGAAGCAGAAATGGTATTTATCGGTGGTGGTGCTGGTATGGCGCCTATGCGTTCGCATATCTTCGATCAACTTCGTCGAATCAAAACCGACCGTAAGATCTCTTTCTGGTATGGTGCTCGTTCATTGCGCGAAATGTTCTACGTAGAAGATTTCGACATGCTTCAAGAAGAAAACGAAAACTTCAATTGGCATGTAGCATTGTCTGATCCGCAACCAGAAGATAACTGGGAAGGTTACACCGGCTTTATCCACAATGTATTGTTGGAAAACTACCTGAAAGACCACGCTGCACCAGAAGATTGTGAGTTCTACATGTGTGGTCCTCCTATGATGAACGCAGCCGTAATCAACATGCTGAAAGATTTAGGTGTTGAAGACGAAAACATCTTACTTGATGACTTCGGTGGTTAATTAAGTAAGCAAGTTAAGTAAAAGGGGCCACAGGGCCCCTTTTTCAATCATTGGAGGCGACGTGAAAATTTCTCTACAAGGGCTGTTGCTGGTATGTGTTGCGGTCATACTAACAGCTTGTAGCAAGCCTGCTGCGACCATTGTTCACCTAACTGGCAAAACAATGGGCACAACCTACAACGTAAAATACGTGGTGGAAGAAGGGCAGGATACCGACGGATTACAAAGTAAAATTGACGAGCGATTGGTTGAAATCAACAAGCTTATGTCAACCTACGACCCTACCTCAGAACTTTCTCGCTTTAATCAAAATCGCTATACCACGCCTTTTGCTGTTTCCGACGAAACACGCAGTGTGGTGAAAGAAGCGATGCGATTAGGTGAGTTCAGTCATGGTGTTCTCGATGTGACAGTAGGGCCATTGGTCAACTTGTGGGGCTTTGGCCCAACTCATCGACCAGAAAAGATCCCATCAGATGCGGATATTGAAGCCGTGAGAAAGTATGTTGGTCTTGATAAGTTATCGTTAACTAAAGACGGCTTGGTGAAAGCTCACCCTCAACTTTATGTTGATTTGTCGACGATTGCTAAGGGCTATGGCGTAGATCAGGTTGCAGACCTTATTGAAGGGCTTGGCGTACAAAACTATTTGGTGGAAATTGGTGGAGAGATGCGTGTTAAAGGCCATAAAGGAAATGGCACGCCGTGGTTAATTGCTATTGAAAAACCGATTACTCATGAGCGCGCGGTACAGAAAACCATTTCTATTGGCGATAATGCGATTGCTACGTCAGGTGACTACCGTATTTATTATGAACAAGACGGTGTAAGATATTCGCACTTGATTGACCCAAGAACAGGGCGTCCTATCCAGCATAATACGGTGTCTGTTACCGTGATTACGCCTACTTCGATGACTTCTGATGGCCTAGCTACAGCGTTTATCGTAATGGGCTGGGACGATGCGAAGAAATTGGCAGAAGAAAACGACATTGCTGTTTATATTATTCGTAAAGTCGATGGTCAATTTGAAGAATACAGCTCGCCTGAGTTCGACAGAATTGTCGAAGTCTATAATTAAGAGGTAAAGACATGAGCACGTTTATTCTCGCCTTTGCATTTTTTCTTGTCATGGTTGCGGCAATGGCCGTGGGTTATTTAGTACAGAAAAAATCTATCTCTGGCAGTTGTGGCGGGCTAGGCGCATTAGGTATTGATAAAGCCTGTGATTGCCCTGAACCCTGCGACCGCAAAAAAGCACGTTTGGAAAAAGCCGCGCTGAGAGAGCAAAAACTGAAAGAGTGGGATAAAGACAGAATTATCTGATTTTTATTGCATAGTATATTTATCAAAAGCCAGTGCTCGCCACTGGCTTTTTTTTATCATCAGATAAGTTGTTAACTGTATCTTTGTACAGTATCATTGGTAGGGTATAACTTAAATACCCGAGACTATGAAAACGCGTTCGTTTCACTCTTCTTATGTGTCGTAAAATCATCCATATCGATATGGATGCGTTTTATGTCTCAGTGGAAATTCGAGACAATCCCGCTCTTGCTAATAAGCCAGTGGCTGTGGGGGGCAAATCAGACCGTCGAGGTGTGCTGTCTACCTGCAACTATATCGCCCGGCGTTACGGTGTAGGTTCGGCGATGCCTACATCCATGGCGAAGAAGAAGTGTCCAGATTTAATCGTTGTGCCTGGCCGTATGGCGGTTTACAAAGAAGTGAGTCAGCAGATACGACAAATCTTCGAACGTTATACCGATAAAATTGAGCCTTTGTCTCTTGATGAAGCCTACCTCGATGTTACAGATAGCCAGCTTTTTCAGGGTTCAGCAACACTCATTGCAAAGCAAATCCGACAAGATATTTTTAATGCGACAGGGTTAACCGCATCAGCAGGGATCGCACCCATCAAATATTTGGCTAAGATTGCCTCGGATCAGAAAAAGCCCAATGGTCAGTTCACACTTTCTCCTGACGATATCATTCCCTTTATTGAAACCATGCCCCTAAAGAAAATTCCAGGCGTGGGGAAAGTCACAGCTGAAAAACTTCGCCTTCACGGTTTCACAACGGGAGCAGATATACGAGGTTCGAGCGACAATTATCTACAGCAACACTTTGGTAAGTTTGGCAATGTGATATGGCAACGATGCCAAGGTATTGATGATCGTGAAGTGCAGGTGTCGCGCATTCGCAAATCAGTGGGGGTTGAGCGTACTTTTGAGTTTGATATGACAGGGTTTACGGCGCTAAACGAAGTGATGACTGACAAACTTCTGCCCGAATTAATCAGGCGTGCTACGCCTCATTTAGAAACTCGAAAAATGAACAAGCTCGGGGTGAAAGTGAAATTTAACGATTTTCACCAAACCACGAAAGAACAAAAGCACCACGACATAGACTTGTCTGTGTTACAAGCCTTGCTAAAAGAAGCGTTAACAAGAGGTGAGGGGAAGTCGGTGAGGTTATTGGGTGTACATATTGGGCTAGAAAGTGAGAACCAAATGAGTCAACAATTGGCGTTAGCCCTAGATGAACGGCCTCGATCACAAGGATAAAGGCCGGCAATTCTCACTACTTGTTAGGTTGTTGCTTACTACTACCAAGTAAAAATACCAATGGAAGTGCTGCAATGGTGATCCACATCATCATGCGGAAGTCTTGCAAATAGGCCAGTGTGGTGGCTTGTTCAGTTACCATTTGGTTGAGCTTCAGTAAACCCGCTGTAGTGGTATTGTCCAACACGCCCTGCTGAACGGCTGCATTTAACGCCTGATTAAAAGGGGTGACGTAATCAGCAAATGCAGCATGGTTCATTTGTGCATGTTGCGCTAGGTACGTCATCACTATCGAAATACCAATACTGCTGCCTATATTCCGCGTTAAGCTGAAAAGTGATGTGGCTTCAGTGCGGTACTCAGGTGCTAAAGTTGAAAAGCTCACCGTACTTAAAGGTACGAAAATAAAGCCCAATCCAAAGCCTTGTATCATGCCGATGTAAATTAGCTCGAAACTGCTGGTGTCAGCGGTAAATTCCGACATGGCATGCATAGAAAAGGCTGTGAGCAACAAGCCAAACACAAGCTTATAGCGCGGGTCGACCTTTCCTGATAATTTACCCACCATGATCATGGCTACCATGGTACCTAGACCTCTTGGCGCCATTATCATGCCCACGTCGATGACGGGGTAGCCCATTAAATTCTGCATAAATGGCGGGAGCAGCGACATGGTTGCCAGCAATATAATGCCAACGATAAACATGAAGATTAAGCCAACAACAAAATTCTTGTCTTTGAATAATCCAGGTGCCAGAAAGGGCGATTTAGCGGTGAACATGTGGCTGATAAACAAGTAAAACGCCGCAATTGCTAATAGCATTTCTACTATAATTTCTGCGCTGCTAAACCAGTCTTGAGACTCACCACGGTCGAGCATCATTTGCAGCGCACCAATCGCAAGACTCAGCAAAAAGAAACCGGTTAAATCAAATTTACGGTGTTTGGATATAGGCGTTTCTTTAACAAACGCCATTATGCCAAACCACGCTAATAGCCCAAAAGGTAAGTTGATATAGAACACCCAACGCCAGTTGTAATATTCGGTTAACCAACCGCCTAAAGAGGGGCCTAAAATTGGTCCTAACATAACACCAACCCCCCACATTGCCATGGCGGAGCCATGTTGCTCTTTGGGATAAGTGTCTAGTAACACCGATTGGGAAAGGGGCACTAGTGCGGCCCCAAACACGCCTTGTAGCAGTCGGAATAGCACGATTTGTTCTAGGCTTTGGGCTGCGCCACATAACATAGACGCTAACGTGAAGCCGACTACCGACCACAAGAATAAACGCTTGCGGCCTAAACGTTCACTGAGAAACCCTGTGAGCGGCATAAAAATAGCCGCGGCCACAATGTAAGACGTCAGTACCCATGATATTTGGTCTTGGCTTGCCCCCATGCTGCCTTGCATGTGCGGAAGTGCAACATTGGCAATAGTCGTGTCGAGGGCCTGCATAATGGTAGCCAGCATTACAGAGATCGCCACCAACCCTTTACTGGCTTCGGGCTTCTCCTCGACAGAATTTGTAGTGATCGTTTGGCTCATCGTGAACTCCTACAAGGTGATCCCGAACAAAGAGCGCGTATGATGCGTGTCGATTTCAGGAATGGCACTCAACCCGGTGCGTAAAGTAGGTAACTGGCTGTCCAGTTCTAACTTGATACGCACAGGTACCCGTTGAGCAACCTTAACCCAGTTGCCTGTGGCATTTTGAGCAGGCAATACTGAAAACTCTGAGCTAGTTGCTGGAGAGAGGCTTTCTACTGTGCCATGCCAGGTAACGCCCGGATAAATATCTACATTAACCTCTACCCCTTGGCCTTCACGCACATAGGTAAGCTCTTTTTCAGTAAAATTGGCTTCAATCCACAGGTCGCCACTGGCCACTAACGTCATAGACGCTTGCCCTGGGTTGAGAAACTGTCCGGGTTTAGGGGGCATATTAATTTCACCCTCTAGCGGCGCTTTAATTTCAGTATGGGCTAAATCTAGTTGCGCTTGCTCTAACACACTCAACGCAGCAAGATAGTCGGGGTGTGCTTCAACAGGAGTATCTACCGAACCACCCAATGAAGCCGCAATGCGTTTGAGTTCCGCTTTTTGAACAGCAACGCCGATGATCGCAAGCTCTTTACTTTGTTCAGCATCAT
This sequence comes from Alteromonas sp. ABE4_545, assembly GCF_056161325.1. Classification (NCBI taxonomy): domain Bacteria; kingdom Pseudomonadati; phylum Pseudomonadota; class Gammaproteobacteria; order Alteromonadales; family Alteromonadaceae; genus Alteromonas; species Alteromonas sp. ABE4_545. The sequence continues at coordinate 29,069 of NZ_JBSWYY010000026.1, read as the reverse complement.
CAAAGTCAGAATCAGAGGTATAGTGTTTGTCGAGAAGCGCAACCTGACGTTTTACTTCTTTGTCGGTGAAGTCTAAATGGGTAGACGCTAACTGGATCATGGCTTCTGTTTTGTGATAGCTGGCTTTGAGTTCAGCTAAATCAGTTTCAACCTGAGCCAGGCTTGCTTTTGCTTTGGCCACTGCAATTTTATAGGGAGCGGGATCTAACCGATATAACACCTGACCGGCCTTGACGTGTTGGTTTTCGTGAACGAGCACTTCGATAACCTGACCAGAAATTTCTGGGCTAATTTGTACTTTGTCAGCCTTCACATAGGCATTGTCGGTTTCTACGTAGCGTCCGCCAGAGAGGTATATGTAACCTCCGACAACGATTGCAATGGCTGGGATCACAACCATCAGTATCCAGCGTGCTGCCGTCCGAGACGATTTTTTATCTGCAGACATAATTTAACTCCAATAACGTCGATATTTTTAATAAAACTTACTGCTGGTTTTAGTCAGATAAATTCTGCCTAGCACGAATAAGTAAGGTGACCAATTGCTGCTCTTCTTCTTTGGAAAAACCCGCTAGCGCTTTACTTGTGACTCTGTCTGCCGCTGCGCGTATTTGCGATAAAAACGGCATAGCTGTATCGGTAAGATAAATGCGATATGCACGACGATCGTCAGGATCGGTGCGTCGCTCAACTAGGTTTAACGCGGCAAGTTGGTCGACCAAGCGGGCAAAGGTGATCGGTTTTACGTCTAGCATGTCGGCTAAATCGACTTGGCGAACACCTTGATGCTTAGCAATCACCACCAAGGCACGAGATTGCGCGTGAGTCAGTTCACCACTATCAATATTGCCGTAGAACTGCTGTTTCAGTACTCGGGCTAAATCAGCGATAGCGAAACCAAAGGATTCTTCAGACATAGTACACCTTGCATATAGTAAGCTTTGCTTATTATATTTAAAGTTGCCTAGTCAACAATAGGCTCTGAGGTAAACTGACAAATTGTTGCGATAAAGTTTTACTGACAGGCGAAATGAATGTTTTGAGATGCTGTCTATGTTTAGTCTGCACGTGAATGTGGCAGAAAATGATGACGCCACGTTTTAGATAATTCACGTCATTTTTTTGATTTTTTACCGTTTATGTACCATAAATTAATGGATAAGGTGGGCATCAGGCTTAGTACTTGAGCGGGTATTTGGGGTATTATTAAGCCAGTGATAGGCAATATAAGCCGGTCGCTCATGTTGCATACCAGTTTCTATCAAGTGTTCATGCAGTTAAGAATCAAGTCAGGTAGAAAGGAGGAATAATGGTTAAGCCTGGTCGATATCAACACTATAAAGGTAATGATTACGAAGTAGTGGGAGTGGCACGTCATTCTGAAGACGAAACCGATCTTGTGGTTTATCGCCAACTCTATGGCGAACAAAAAATGTGGGTTCGCCCAATTACTATGTTCACTGAAAGTGTGTCGGTGAATGGGCGTTCGGTCGAGCGCTTTCGATACATCGGTCAATAATCCCCCTGCATGCTAGAAACAGGAGCTAAATGCTAGGCTCCTGTTGCTTCCTTCAACATATTAGATGTTGCCTCATTTAGTTTTTAACAGAAAGAGTGTCCGCGCTGTCCATGCCTGAGTAAACAGTGATCCGTTTTGTGTTTGGGCGCATAATGGATGCATCACGCACATCTGAGGAATGCACTATGTTACTAAAACGGATCGTTACCTTGTTCGCTGGTTTATCTTTGAGTTGGGCAGTACTTGCCGATAACGCAATGGAAAACGCCACCATTGAGCAAGTGAAATTAACTGACAGCATTTATGTCTTGGTGGGGCCGGGAGGCAATATTGGTGTGTCTGTTGGTGAAGATGGTACCATGATCATCGACGATAAATACGCGCCTTTGGCTACCAAAATAGCAACCGCGCTTGGGCAGTTGGGGAGCCAGCCTAAATACATTATTAACACGCACTATCACGGCGACCATACTGGTGGTAACGGGTTTTTCGTAGATAAACACATGTCGACAATTTTCGCTCATGAAAATGTACGAATTCGATTAGCTAAAGATAAAAACGTCAAAGCGTCTGCATTACCGGTAGTCACATACGAAGAGGGCATAAAGCTGTATTTCAATGGAGATACGCTACAAGTGACACATTTACCCGCTGGGCATACCGACGGAGACAGTGTGGTGTGGTTTACTGAAGCCAACGTTTTGCACACTGGTGATTTGTTTTTTAATGGCCTGTTTCCCTACATCGACTTGAGTTCAGGCGGTACGGTTGAAGGGTATATCGCATCGGTTAAACACTTACTTGCGCAGATTAACGATGAAACCGTGATCATTCCGGGCCACGGTGAGATTGCGACAAAGCAAGATTACCTCGATTTCCTCACTATGATTGAAGCGACCAAAGCATATGTTGATAGTCAAAAAGCTAAGGGCGTCAGTGAAGATGACCTGATTAACAAAGGCTTACCCGCTGAGTGGAAAAAATGGAGCTGGGCGTTTATTACCGAAGAAAAGTGGATTAAGACCCTGTATCACTAAGTGTCTATTTTGGTTGGGCATGGCCGTTATACAGTGGTATTCGTAGAAAATACACAACCACTGATTACTTCTTGCCCATCGAATGCTAAAATATACAAACTGGCGGTAACGCTGGTGCATTTATCGCAATTAATTCCAGAGTACATATTGCGAACGCGGCGCGAAGGGCGTGCTCTTTGCGCCGCACCCATCCTATTGTTTTCACCCCTAAGTCTTTGCTTTTATTCGTAGTCTTTACGTTATTTTTGTTTGAAATTAAACATTTTACGCGTTTGTTAGTTGGCTTTATCTGCGCGGCGCTTTATGATTCACCTGTTATTGGAACTCATCCTCTGTAGAGAATAAGGAAGTGGTATGTCCTACGATTTTGGATCCCAAACCCTTGGGATTGTTAACCCGTTTAAAACCGAAGGTAAATTTCGCGCGCTCACCGGTGTGCTTCTCATGCTGGCTGGTGTTATTCCGCTCATTTCAGTTGCCGATGCTTTAAAAGAAGAAGCTATCACAGGCTATGCGTATGCGATCCTCGGCTTTATTTTTGTCGCTGCGGGTGCTCGCCATTTGGGCGTAGGTATTTTTCAGTTATTTCGTTATTTTGTTGGGCGTTCGGTGCCGACGTCGTTGGCTTACAACCATTCTCGTTCTGAACAAGATGTGGCACAAGCAGAAAAAAGCACGGTTTTCTACAACGATAAAACGTTGCACTCTATGCTTATGGGGCGCAAGAACAATACGTTTGCTGAACCAATAGGTTGGGTGGCGCGCTTGCTGCATTCACTAGTGCCATCACTTACTTTTTTGCCTTATCAAGTTCGTCATTTAGCGCAGGAAATGGGAGTTTTGGTACTTAATTACCTCACTGCCATTATGTGCTTCTTGATTGTATTCTTTGTGGTGTCTAGCGGCCTCGCGGGAGAAATAGCGCGTTATCTCACCATGCCTATGTTGTCGTTATTGCTACTTATTTATCTAGTCAGCACCTGGCGTAAAACGGCTAACTCTATTCACAACCAAGGTAATTTACACCTCAAGCCTTCGCGTGGCGCCTCTGTTGGGGTATTGCTGGCGCTGAGCATTATTGTGCCAGTGTTTGTTGGTTTTGCCTTAGACAACACAGGCATAGACCCTAAAGAGGTACAAGAGCTCACCGAGTCTTCACCTTTGTTTAAAGCGTGGGGCAACTTGGGTGTGCTATTGCTCGCGGTAGTAATGGTAGTTGTAGGTGTAATTCCTAACTTGAAGTCGCGTTTGCGTTCAGTAACGCCTCGCACAGAAGTGAGTGAATTTCGCGACAACATGCAAGAAAGCGTGCACCCCAACGAAATTTTCATCAACATTGAAAACATTGTACTGGCGAATCGCCGCTATAAAGAAATTCCTAACCGACTGTATCGCGAGTTCGATCCACGTCTTAATGAACAAGCGGAAGGAAAGGGAAGTTTTGCAGGTGAACTGCTGGTCGAAACACAGCCTGTGCCTGCCGACAATGATACCCCTTTGTACAGCAAGAGCGGAAAGTTACTCGCGTCGGGGCTAGCCCAGCTTGCCACGCTGGTTGGGTTTGGTTTCTTGTATCTGTTGGGTACTAATATTGTTGAGCTTCTATTGTTTTTGCAAAACAACGAATGGTCGGTAAAACCCGCGTTATTGCTTGAAGGTATGAGCCAAATTAACGGTATTATTTTTGCGTTTTTTGCTTGGTTAACTTTCCAAGCGGCCGGGCGTATCCTGAATAATGCGTCGCATATTTTTTGGGGTGAAATTCAGTTTACGTCGCTGTTGATGTTCTTAAAAACCGAAGGTACGTACACTGAGTCTCGTATTTCCACCGGTATGTCTATTCACGACTCAACCCGTTCTGAAAACGTTGTGGTACGTAGCTCTATTACACCGTGGATTTTAACGTCGCGTTTGAATACGTCGATTTTTGCTACCAGTGGTTCGGCCAACTTAGAGTCGCCCCGTTTTATTATGGGTATGTCTCGCAATGACAGCGAGCTGGACGAAATCGTAAAAGAGATCAAAGCGTTCTTACGCGGTCGTGAGACCATTGCGTCTATTACCAATGAATCTGACTTGCAGAACGCCAGTACGATCCATCAGGTGAACCAACAGACTCGTGCAGTACCTGTGCAAGAAACGCAGAATGAAAAGCTAACGGCAAAGCAAACAGAAGAAGCGGCAGGCTTTTTACGTAACGAAGAAAACAAAGACGACTAATCGTCTTATTCACCGCCTCTTTTGATAAACAAGAGGCGGTGGTTTTACGTTTACTGTTCGGTGGCGGAGTACACCTTATTGCCCGCAACCCAGGTTTGTAGCACTGTAATTTTCCACAAATCCTGTTCTGGGATGGTAAACATATCTTTATCCACCAAAACAAAATCAGCCCACTTTCGTGGCGTTAAGGTGCCAATTTTGTCTTCTTGATGGCCTGCATAGGCCGCATCGAGTGTAAACCCTCTGAAGGCTTGTTCTCTGGTGAGGGCTTCTTCTGGATACCAGCCTTTCACTGGTTGGTTATTACGGTCTTGTCGAGTGACGGCAGCATGAATACCGTAAAAAGGGTTAGCCAGTTCAACTGGGAAATCTGAGCCTAAGGGGAGGGCAATACCGCTCTTTAGCAAGGTTTGCCACGCATAGGCACCTTTCATTCTCGCTTTGCCAATACGCGATTCGGCCATGTTTTTATCACTGGTTGCATGGGTTGGTTGCATTGAAGGTAGTACACCTAACTCAGCAAATTTGGGTAAGTCTTCTGGTGCGATCACTTGAGCGTGTTCGATGCGGTTTCGCAGTGCCTTACCGCCAATAGACTTAAATGTTTCTTCAAATTGGGCCAGTGCTAAATGGTTAGCTCTGTCGCCGATAGCGTGGAAATTAAGCTGAAATCCGGCGCTTATCACTTGGGTAAAGAGTGAGGCAAAATCTTCTGGTTGCGTGAGCATTAAACCCGACTGGTGGGGGGCATCTGAATAGGGCGCAAGTAGCGCTGCACCACGGCTACCTAAAGCGCCATCACCATAGGCCTTCACACTGCGGATCGACAGGAAGTCGTCTTTACTGTTCACGTAGCCATTCGAGAGCATGTCGGCAAGTAATGGGTCGGTTGCGCTGATCATTGCATAAATGCGAATAGGTAAGGTACCTTCAGCAGCGCGCTTTAAGTAAAAGTCATACAGGCGATGTTCAATGCCTGCATCGTGCATAGATGTAACACCTAGTGATAGTAAGTGGTTACCTGCAGCTTCCAATTGCTGAGCGTATTGCTCGGCATTGGCTTGAGGCATAATATCGGTCACTAATGACATTGCATTGTCGATCAGCACACCGCTAGGCTTGCCATCAGGGCGTCGCACTATCTTCCCGCCCACAGGGTCAGGGGTGTTCTCGTCGATACCCGCCAGTTTAAGTGCGACCGAGTTTGCCCAGCCTGCGTGAGCATCAACGCGAGTAAGCCACGCTGGACGACTGCCCAGTGTTTTATCTAATGATGCCGCTGACGGAAATGCTCGGTCAGGCCACAACTCCTGATTCCAGCCTTGTCCTGAGATCCACGTTTGATCAGGATGCGCAAACGCATACGCGGCAACTTTCTTTGCGGCATCTTGTTCGCTGGTGGCATCGCGTAAATCGACTAACAACAGGTTGTCACCTAACCCCATTAAATGGCCATGAGCATCGATCAAGCCGGGTAATAAATACTTACCCCGACCATCAACACGGGTTGTGTCACTCGGTGTGGTTTTTGGGTCCAGAGCCAGTACTTTGCCGTTATCAATTAATAACTGCTTAAAGCTGATCAGCTCGCCTTCTTGAGTGAGGGTATAGCCAGTAATATTGTCAATGAGAGTGGCAGCTCTCAACTGAGTACTCATTAAACTCAATAAGCTAGAGGCGAATAGGGCGGTGATTTTTCCTGTTGTTATACGCATGCCTTGTCCTTGTTAGGTCAATATCGGTGGTTGTTGTAGGTAATCTTTTTGCCATATTTTGGCCATGCTGGCTTGGCTAATATTGCCGCCTGATAATATAACCACTGCGGTTTGATTAGCCGGTGCGCTAGACGCCCATGCCGCTACCGCCGCCATACTCATGGCTGAAGTTGGTTCAATGTGAAGCTTAAGCAAATGGTGCAGCCATTGGGTCCAATAGGCTATTTGTACTTCGTCCACTTCATAAAAATCGTCGAGTTCTTGTAAGTAGGGAAAGGTACATTCACCCACAGACGGTGTTGCTGCGCCATCGGCTAAGGTTTGCACCGGGCCGGGAAGCGACTCGATTACTCCACTTTGCAGCGAGCGCGCTGCATCATTGGCAATAAGCGGTTCGGCGCCAATAACCAAGGTTTGTGGCGAGCGATGTCTAGCGGCAATCAAGGTACCACTAAGTAGTCCGCCACCGCCACAGGGTGCGAAAATCGCATCAACGTGTTCAACTTCGTCGAATATTTCGTTAGCAACAGTGCCTTGCCCAGCGATGACATCCGGATGATTAAAAGGCGGTATCCATTCTACGCCTTCAGCTTGTGCTGTGGCAGCCACTGCGGCGTCAGCTTCAGGACGCGTGGCGAAAAGTCGCAATTCTGCCCCATAGCTTTGGGTTGCTTCTGCCTTGATGGTCGAAATAGTTTCGGTAGCAAAAATGGTTGACGGAATGCCATATTGCGATGCTGAATATGCAACTGCTTGAGCGTGATTACCGGAACTGTTTGCCACAATGTGTTTCGGCAATGCGTTTTTTTCCGCTAAATGGCCGATAAAATTCGACGCGCCACGCAGTTTAAATGCGCCTGTTGTTTGCAAGCACTCGGCTTTAAATAAAATGCGTTGGCCAAGCCATTGGTTGAGCAACTGAGATTCGAAAATTGGGGTGTGTTTTACCTTGTCGCGAATGCGAAGTGATGCGGCATGGATATCGTCAAACGTAACGGACATCAATATTTCCTTGAACAATACGAAGCCATACATTAACCGCTATGCGCCTCTATCGCCAGTCATATTAATTTCACAATACTCACTTAACCTTGCATGTCGCAAAGTCTGTGTGAGTAGTTTATGTCTGAAACCGTTAAGCGCCGAATTTACTGGTTGCCTTCGGCACTTTTTGTAGTGCTGGTGGCGCTATTTATTTGTTTAGGCCTTTACCTACACGATGACGATCGCGCTGCGCGGGTTTCTAAGGCTAGATCAGTGGGTCAGCAAGTGAGTAATAGTTTGCATGTGTATTCACAAGAGCGATATCAAGCGCTGATTAATCTGATGCAAAACTGGCCGAGTTTTATGCCTAACCCAACAGACTGGTTTAATGCCGAAGCGATGGCGTTACTCGGTATGCAGGGAGGCTACAGCGCATTAGCTTACGCTGACAAAGACGGCATTATTCGATGGATCACTCGGCCGAAAGACGTAAAAAATACCTTGCTATCCGACGCCATTGTTGGGCAGCCGTTAATGGCTACAGGTCTCAAGATGCAGCCTTCCGACGAGTTGTTTGCCAATACACTTACCTATGGTCTGGACCGACATTACTACTTACTGGCTGGCCGAGCGGTAAGCCCGCAAGAACCACAACACGGCTTTGTCATCGCGGTATTTGACGTAGAACGCATATTGTCGAGCATGATGGGGGAGTTGGTGGGGCCACAGTTTAATTTTGAAGTGGCAGACCAAAACGCCATATTGCTAACGAGTGGCCAATTAGACAGTGGCCCAACGGTGGTTTCGCCAGCACCTATCGGCTTTATGGGACGCACGTGGACCTTGAGAATGCAGTCGCAAGTAAGTGGTGTTAGCCCCGGCTTGATCATCGCGGTTATTGGTTTTGTGATGTCGTTAGCGGCATGTTGGGTGTTTCACAAACAACTCAAAGGCGCCGTTAAGCTCAGCGCCAGCCAACAACGTTATAAAACGGCCAGTGAAGTGTCTCTTGATGCTATCTTAATCTATCAACTCAAGCAGAAAGATTTTGCATTGGTAGAGGCCAATCTCTATGCGAAGCGCTTATTTGCCGGCGATATTCGTGCAATTCGACACGATTGTTTGTCTGAACAGCTAAACAAGCTTGGTCACGGAAAGATTTTTACCGATGTGCAACGCGTGTTTAGCACAGACATCCCATACGAAGACTACCTAGAGATTAAAACCCGTCTTATTGCCCCTCAGTGGCTAAAAATTCAGGTGGTAAAAGCCGAAAACACGTTGGCGATCACGCTCCGAGATGTGAGTGAACGTTTTAATGCACAGCGTGCGCTCAAACAAAGTGAAGAAAAATACCGACGCTTAATCGATGGTATGTATCGCCATTTCGTATACACCAAAACATTGGAACACAGCTTTGTTTACGTCAGTGCTGGGGTTGAAGATATATTGGGTTATACCGTCGATGAGTTTTGTACTAAAGAACGGCAGTTTGTTCGCCAAATCCCCGACGAAACCTTACAAATTCGCCACCGTATCCGCAATGGTGAAAAGCCAGACCCTTACCTCGTTCATTACCTTGGCAAAGATGCTGAAATGCGCGTGATTGAATTCGCCGATACTCCGGTAATGGATGAGAATGGCAAGTTGATTGCCGTGGAGGGAATTGCCAGAGATGTTACTAAAGAGCAGGCGTTACAAGCGGAGGTGTATTATCAGGCCAATCATGACCAATTGACGGGGTTAATGAATCGGTATGCCTTCGACAGCCAATTAAAAGAGCTCATAGTTAATGTGCGCAATGGGCAACAACGCGCGGTGATGTGTTTCATAGATATGGACCGATTCAAGCTCGTTAATGACAGTTGTGGTCATCCTGCGGGCGACCGTTTGCTCACCGAAGTGGCGAAGATTTTCTCCCGTCACGTGGCAGAAAAAGACCTGCTCGCACGTATCGGGGGAGATGAGTTCTGCATGATCTTCTTCAATCAAACACTGATAGAAGTAAAAGAAAAGCTAGACACACTGTTAAAAGACATCGCGAATTATCGATTTATATATAACGATAAGCTGTTTTTTGTCGGCGCCAGTATCGGTGTTATCGAAATAGATTCGGCAAATCACACTGCTGCAGAATTTATTAAAGCTGCTGACAATGCCTGTTATCAGGCTAAATATTTAGGCCGTAATCGTTATTACGTGCATGAGCCATCCAAAGAGCAACAAGAATTAGATGTGGCTGAAAGCGAAACATTAAGTTTGTTGCAGCACGCCATTGAATACGACGCGTTTGAGCTGTACTGCCAACCGATAGTCCCAATGTCGGCGAGCGACAATGGCCTGCACTGCGAGGTCTTGTTGCGATTAGAATCGCGCGAGGGGCATATGGTTAGCCCCGGCATGTTTATCCCTTTGGCTGAACGCCATGGCTTAATGAACAAAGTTGATTGGTGGGTCGTGAATAAAACACTGACCTTGTTGGAAAATAACGCCAAACAATGTGAGCAGCTTGCGAAAATTGCAATCAATCTGTCGGGGATCACCTTGGGAGATGAGGTGTTATTGCGGCATATTATTCAGCGAGTACAAAACTCACGCGTACCGGCTGAAAAGCTGTGCTTTGAAATTACTGAAACCACCGCAGTGACCAATCTGAGCGCGGCTCAAGGATTTATTCAAAGTTTACGTGCGCTAGGGTGTCATTTCGCCTTGGATGACTTTGGGGCAGGCATGTCGTCGTTTATGTACCTGAAGAACCTCGACGTGGACTACGTGAAAATTGATGGGTCATTTGTGCGTAATATTGCCCGTGATCAAATTGATTTAGCCACGGTCACAGCGATTAATAACATTGCCCATAGTATGGGTAAAAAGACCATTGCCGAGTTTGTTGTCGACGAGCATACCTGCGATGTGCTTCGAGCACTTTCCGTCGATTACGGGCAGGGTTTTGCGCTGGGTAAACCCCAGCCCATCATGCAGTTGTTAGATGCACAGCAAACGCGGTTAGTGCTGCTATCTAAATAGCTAGTTTACGCTTGATTAATTTAGCGCTGACTTTCCAACGCGTGCGGAGTTTTTGCCACAACGCTTGTCGCTTCCATGTTGAAAAAGGCTCTATATTGCATTCAATATTCTGCAGCGTGTCTTGATGTAGGTTGAAGTAGCGAATGAGGTTTAAATCGACTTCGTCAAAGCCTCGATACTTGTTGACCTTGTTTTCCATGTGTATGACCGACATCCACATCGGCTTTTTTCTGATCGGTTTAACTTGTCGTACATTGCTCCAGTAGCCGTGTCTTTCGTCGAGCCAAATTGTTTTAAAGTTGTCGCTCTTTTCGATCAAACTCAAAAACGGATTATGCACATGGGCATGCTTGGCAAATCTGACATGGGGAGATACTTGCAAGGTAAAACCGTCAACAAAGTCAATGGCCATAAAGTCTTGTTGATAAAACTGGGCTTGCACTTCCATAACGTAATCTTGGTGTAGACAGTCGTCATTATCGAGACGGGAAGTAATTAAATAAGGCATGTGTAAGCGCGCATTAATCTCACGGGTGATCGCGGGTAAAAAGTCGTCCATGCCATCAGCATATATGGGTTTAAATAGACTGAACGCCTGTGCGAGAGCCGCTATGCGTTGTCGAAATTTAGCGGGGGTTGTTGTATCAAAGAAAACCAACCACTCAAACTTCTGATTCGATTGCGCTTTTACTGAGGCGTAACAGAATTTTTCGAATAAATTCAGGCGGTTCTCCATCCAAGTATCAGTGAGTACCTGGGTGTGAGATTTAGTCTTCTGCCACCCTTTTTTTCGTAGATTGAATCGAGTCAGTATGAAATGCTGAAACATGTGATAAACACCCGAAAAGTTAGAAATTATCAATGCCGAAAAGGTGGGAGTGCTAACGAAAACGCACACCACGTTTCGTGGGCACGTTAAAAAATAAAATGAATGCTATGTCGCAAAATGAAAAAACAAGCGATGGTGCGACAAATAAGACTAATGTTGAGCTTACTAAACATGCGTGACCAATCCCTGTTGCGCAATAAATTGTCTCTACAGTATCAGAGGGATCATAAGTCAGAAAGTTCCTTTGAGTAAAGGTTTGCAAGAGTTTGCAAACCTCAGTGTATCTTGAAGATACCTCTGGATAGTGCACAAACCCGTTTGGCTAGCGCTTGTCGATAGCGATTTCTAGACTTTGGGTGGTATTTGCGCCGTCAATGGTGAGCCACATTTGCCCATCTTGAATCGTGACTTGGATTTGCATAGAGCGTTGCACAGCATTTGCTAACGCAGCTGCTAATGTTTCAGGCAAGGTAAACACGGCAAGGTTGTTTCGTGTGTGTAATTTGTTTTTTTCTTTCTGCCACCATACTTCAAAACTGTTATCGGCATAAGCGTAAATCAGCATTTGCTGACTTTGATTACAACCTTTCTTGATGCGTTGTTCCGACGGTTGGCCTAATTCAATCCACAACTCTAATTCGTCACTAAAGCTTTTTTGCCACAGGTCGGGTACGTCGTCATCAGATAGCCCTTTGGTGAACTGTAACCGTTCATGGGCATTAGCAATAAAGGCGATGAGCCTCAACATCATGCGCTCGTCGTTTTCAGAAGGATGACGAGCAATCGTGAGGTTATGGTCGTTGTAGTAGTTGCGATCCATATCGGTTATCGATATGTCGGCTTTAAAAATGGTCGCTTTGAGTGCCATGCTGTTCCTGAATTATAGGCGAAGAGGGCTATTGGTAAATCAAGCAATCATTCGCCCCGTCAACTTTGCTGCGCATAGTATCAGTTATTTCGAGCATCCGTATCAATTAAAGAGTAAACGTACCTAATGCCCGCTACTATTATCTTCATCGAGGCTAACGGGATATTTGGCTTGTGTGTAATAAAACCGCAAGCTGCCGTGATCTTAAGAAGTATTTTCCTGTACAATCTCGCCCATCATTTTTGAGTTATTTAAAACGGCATGGCAGCAGTAGGTATAGATTACGGCACCTCGAATTCTGAGGTCGTATATTTTGACGGATCAATTCATCATCACGTGAAACTTGATCCACACATAGATGACGGCAATAAAATTCGCTCTTCTATTTTTATTTATTATCCCGACGAATTACCTACGCCGCCGGCGGAAATTGTCGAGGCGAAAGTGAGCCAATTGCAGCGCGCTATTGGCGAGCAGATCGACAAAGAAAAACAGCGTTTCTACGAAGCCCAAGACCCCAATGAACAACAGGTTTACAGCGACCGCATAGACAGCTTACGCGGGCAGTTTCACGACCGTCCGGGGCTACAGAAGCGCGCTATTGGCTTGCTGTTAAAAGACCTCACAGTACAAGATCTGTCGTTAAAACAGCTGGTTGAAACCGGCACATTTGCCTTTGGTGAAGAAGGGTTTAAGCGCTTTTTAGCCACACCAGAAAAAGGCCGTTTGATTTACTCGCCTAAGAACTTTTTGGGTGCCAGCCTTGATGAGCAGCAGCAAGAAGCCTTTGTGGGCATGATAGCCAAGCAATTGCGTTATTTTAGAGAATGCGCTGAGTCTCAGTTACAACAAGCTGTCACTCAGGCAGTGATCGGCCGACCGGTGAAATTTCACGGTACTCGTGGTGAAGCGGGAAATGCCCAAGCCATTGGTATTATGGAACAAGCCGCACAGCAAGCCGGCTTTGACCAAGTTAGCTTTTTGGAAGAACCCATTGCGGCAGCTTATAAAATTGAGCAAACGCTGGAAAAAGAAACCACAACCTTGGTGGTGGATGTGGGCGGTGGTACTACCGATATCTGTTGTATTCGTTTGGCGCCCGATGTCGAGCAAGATCACAGTCATCATAACCCAGTATTAGGCGTAACTGGCAAACGCTTGGGCGGTATGGAGTGTGATAAAAACTTGGTCATCAAGGCCATTGCCCCGCATTTGGGTATGGGTAGTTTGATGAACAATGGGTTGTCAGTGCCGCCTACGTATTTCTCTGATATGTGCGCGGTAGATGATATTCCTAAACTCACGCGTTTCTTCTCGGCAGACTACGGTTTAGAAATTATGCAAACCATGTCGATTTCCAAAGAGGCCAAGTTACTTGAGCGCCTCTTGATTGTGCAAGAAGAAAAACTCTCTGCACGCGTGGTTAACTCAGCCCGTATGGCTAAAGAACTCTTGTCGTCAAAAGAGGCGATTACTTTGCCGTTACCTTATATCGAGCCAGATTTTCAGGTATCTATCGACAATACCATGTTGGCTCAGTCGATGAAGTCTTGGCTGGGTAAAGTCATTCGCTTAATCGAAGAGTGCTTGGCTCAAACTTCCATTGCTCCTGAAGTGGTGATGATAACCGGTGGTATGAGCTTATCACCCATATTGCGCAATACACTATCGGATGGGCTACTGGCGGGCTTGCCGCTATTGGAAAACGATGCGTTTAATTCTGTGTGTGAAGGCTTGGCAATTCAGGCTTACCGAACAGCTTAATCGAGACTCGCTAGATACAAAAAGGCCGGCGAAGTGGTTTCACTGTCGCCGGCCTTTTTTATGCGCTGAACTTACTTCTGGCCGATGGTGCGGTCGAAGAAGTTCGTGATCGTGTGGTACAAGTGAATACCCGTTGTTTTACCTCGGATACTGTGCTTTTTACCTGGATAGTCCATCACTTCAAAGGGAATACCACGGTCTTGCAAATGCTTGTACAAACGCGTGCTGTGCGTGAACAATACGTTGTCATCTGCCATTCCATGATAAATCAACAATGGGCCTTTCAAGTTTTCTGCATAAGGGAATACAGAAGATGCGGTGTAGGCGTCATCGTCAGTTTGTGGGTTGCCCATATAACGTTCAGTGTAATGAGTGTCGTATAAACGCCAGTCTGTAACCGGTGCTCCAGACACACCCGCTTTGAAGTAGTCACCGGCTTTGAACATGGTCATTAGCGTCATGTAGCCGCCGTAGCTGTGGCCGTGTACACCAATGCGTTCGGCATCAACATAAGGGAGGGTGCGTAAGAACTTCACGCCTTCAACTTGGTCGTCAACTTCAACTGTACCCATGGCTTTGTAGATTGGATCTTCAAAGGCTTTACCACGATAGTTTGAGCCACGGTTATCGAGCGTGAAAACCACGTAACCTTTGCTCACCCAATGTTGCATCAATAGACCGCGGTTTCCACCCCAGCTATTGGTTACCATTTGCGCGTGAGGGCCACCGTACAAGAACACGATAGCAGGGTGTTTTTCTTGTAGGTTTTTAGGCTTGTAGATACGGTATTGAAGTTCGATACCTTGGTCGTTCTTGATAACGCCAAATTCGGGCTTCACCCAATCACTCAGGTAAGGTGTGAGCGGGTGGTCAGCATCTAACGCATTTTCTTCTAACCAAGTAAGCTGCTCTCCGTTGGCTTTGTGTAAGCTAACCTGAAATGGCGTATTTGCTGTCGAGAAGCGATCTACATAGATAGATGCGTCATCGCTAAACGCAATGCTGTGGTAGCCATCTTGTGAGGTTACACGTTGAATGTCACCACCTTTTAAGCTTACGGAATACAAGTGGCGCTCAAGAGGCGTGTCTTTACGGCCAGTGAAATAAACGGTGCCAGTGTCGTTGTTCACCGCTTCTAGGTCGTCTACTACCCAGTCGCCTTTTGTAAGCTGGCGTACTAATTTGCCTTGGTTAGTAAACAAGTAAAGGTGTTTAAAGCCATCGCGTTCAGAGGCCCAGATAAAGTGTTTTTTATCTTTTAAGAAAGTCAGGTCGTCATTGAGGTTCACCCAAGTGTCGCTGCTTTCTTTGATCAACACGTCTTGCTTGTTGCTGTCTAAGTGATACGCACGTAATTCTAGCGCTTGCTGATCACGGCTTTGCCATTGATATGTGAAGGTGTTGTTGTCTGGCATCCACTGGCCGCGAGCAAGATAGATATCGGTTTCTTTGCCCAGCTCAACCCACTCACGCTCACCGGTTTCAACAGATTGAATGGCTAAGCGTACTTTAACGTTAGGCGTACCGGCTTTGGGGTATTTTTGCTCAATCATTTTGATATCGTCAGCGTAAATTTCTGAACGCGTAATGATATCGACAGGGGCTTCGTCTACTTCAATAAAGGCGAGGTATTTTTCGTCAGGCGACCACCAATAGCCGGTCATCCGGCCCATTTCTTCTTGCGCCACAAACTCAGCCATACCGTATTTGATATCGCCACCACCTTCGGTAGTGATTGGCGTTTCTTTACCGGTTTTGATGTTTTTAATCAGCAGATTTTGATCGCGAATAAAGGAAATATATTGCCCTTTAGGAGACAATTTAATATCGGTTTCAAAAGCGTCGGTATCGAGTAATTGCTTAGCGCCTTTATCACCGAGTTTATAGTAATAAACATCGCCGCCGAGAGGGAATAGCAGGGCTTTACCGTCAGAAGACCATTGATAGCTAACAATGCCTGAGCCAGATAAGCGCATGCGTTCACGGCGGGCTTTTTCTTCATCAGACAGTACTTCTTCACCGGCGTGAAGATCGTCGGAGTCGAACAGTACGCTGGATTTGCCAGAGGCGATATTGTATTCCCACAAATCAAGGCGCTCATAATCGGTGGCTTTACCTTGTAGGAAGGTCACGCGTTTACCGTCGGGAGACACCGACAGGTTACGTGGCGCTTTACCATCTAGTGATGGTGATTGAAAAATACGTTCAATTGAGAGTGTCTCTGCCTGAATCGAACTACTGAGCATAAGGGCTCCAAAGAGTAAGAGTTTTTTCATTATAATCTAAGTTCACTGTCGTGGAATTAAAGTTATTTTTCGGTTTATTGAGCAGACAAAAATGAGAAGGGTTTTCTCGTTTCTTTGATCACGATTATCGTGGATCACGTACTGCTTATTTAACGCACCCAAATGTATTTGATGCCGTTACACGTGTTCGGCTATACAGACGTGTGCTTAAATAAAACCGTCGATGCTTTGTACGCAGTGAGGATGACATACTTTGACAACACAAAAAAGCGCTTTAGTCTTAGGGGCCACGGGGTTGGTCGGGAAAAGTTTACTTTCCCAGCTATTGGCCGATCCGCGCTATACCAATGTGACGTGTTTAGTGCGTCGTCCCATATCGCTGAATCACATTAATGACCCTTGCGAAAAACTCCAACCGTTAGTGGTAGATTTTGACAAACTTGATGATTATCAAGGCTATTTTTCAGTCGACCATGTGTATTGTTGTTTGGGTACAACACTCAAGCAAGCCGGTTCTAAGTCGGCGTTTCGCAAGGTTGATTTTGAATACGTACATGTAGCAGCCCAGTTGGCGAGAGCCCAGCGAGCTAATGGTTTTGTGTTTATTTCCTCGGTGGGGGCGAATGCCAAAAGTCGCCACTTTTATTTGCGTGTGAAGGGAGAGCTAGAAAACGCGATCATGTCTATGTCTCAGTTGCGTCATGCTGCGGCTGTTAGGCCTTCATTGTTACTTGGAGAGCGCTCACAGGCGCGAGGCTTAGAAGAGTTAGGCCAGAAACTAGCGCCTTTACTGAGTCCACTGATGATAGGGCCATTAAAAAAATACAAGCCTGTTACGGCCTTTTCGGTAGCCAGAGAAATGATTAGACTACAGCCTTTCAATTAGGTGTTTTCAAAGTAGGTTTTCAGCGTGTCTCAGCGACCGAAAGGGTTCCAGTGTAAGCAGTTTTTTATTGCCCATGAGCAGTGTGCAATGAAAGTAGGGACAGACAGCCTATTGCTGGGCTGTTGGGTGTCGCTCCCTCAAGATACCACTTCCCAGCGTTACCTAGATATTGGCACCGGCTCAGGTTTACTCGCAATCATGCTGGCACAAAGAACGGACATTCAGGGTAGTGCGTTAGCGCCAGTGATCGACGCAATTGAATTAGACCCAAACGCTGCAGCGCAAGCCTGTGACAACGCAGAACACTCGCCTTGGCAGGCAAGGTTGAGCATCATTCAAGGCGATGTATTGTCAGAGCCGCTTAATGGCCCTTATCGCCTGATCATCACTAACCCACCTTATTTTGCTCATGCAGAGGGCGATACGCGGGCATTCGACAAGCAAAGCGCGTTACGGCAACAGGCACGTCAAACTACAACGCTCACTTTGGGTGCTTTATTTGCCCGTGTAAAAAGCTTATTGGATCACGAAGGTGAGTTTGCTTGTGTCCTGCCCTTTGACCGCCTAGATGAAGCTGAAACACTTGCTAGTAGAAACGGCCTTTTTCTATCTCGGTGTTTGCTAGTACACAGTAAACCAAATGTGTCGCCTTACCTTTGCGCCTTGCAATTTAGGCAACAAACGACAATAGTTAATAAACGCGCTTTGATAATTAGAGATGAAAAAGGCGCGTATACGAAAGATTATCAACAGCTTTGTAAGGATTTTTATTTGAATTTCTAACCCTATTATTCCTGCACTGAGAGGAGTGACACTATGCCTTCTAGCGTTCCGAAACCTCTAGCTACATGGACAAACCGTTTATTTTATTTGCCTTTTGAATGGCGAGGAATGGAATGCCGCGTTCCTTTCTTTCAAGTTTACGCTCAACTTGTTTCACCCGTACCAGACCGCATCACGCATTGTCATGATCGCGACATTGCTATTTTACAATTAGGCCGTTACGAAGTGCCTTTGGTTGACCCATTTCACGACAGTGTCGATTGCAAACCGGCGTTTGCTATTGTGTTGTCGCACCACAAAGCGAATAAGTTTGGGTTGTTTGCTTATCCCGCTGATAAGCTTTACGAGCCTGTTGGCATACCGGCGAATGATTTTGTTAGCGCCATGCGAAGTGAGTGATATTTAGATACAAAAAAACGCGGCTGAGGCCGCGTTTTTTTGTTATGAAAATCGTCGAATTAAGACTTTTTCACCAACACAGATACTTTAGCAATACCTGCTTCTTTAGCTTGGTTCATCACATTAACAACGATACCGTGTTCAGTATCTTCGTCTGCTTGAATCGCCGCTGTATCAGTTGGGTTTTCCGCTAAGTAAGTTTGGATGTTCGCGATTACTCGACGAATATCAACTTCACGGCCACCCATAGTGATTACGCCATTTTCATCAATACGAATAGACAAAGAGTTGCTACGTGTATTGTTGTTGCTTTGCGTATCTTCTGGACGGTTAACGTCTAATCCTTTTTCCTTCACGAACGAGGTAGTTACAATGAAGAAAATCAACATGATGAACACGATGTCCAACATAGGTGTCATGTCGATTTGAGCCTCATCATCACCTGAAGTATGCTTTTTTCTTTTCATCTCGTCTTCTTTCTTCTCTAATTTGAGCACCCTAGTATACTATTTGTAACAAAAAAACCTAGTCTTTGTACAAACAAATAACGCGAGTGCGACGACCAGCCGAAATATGTCGGCCAGTGATGCAATCGTTATGATTATTTTTTAGACAGCGCTTTACCGAGTTGGTAAAAATACAACATGAACGCATTGTTTAGCTGCGATCTCAAATTACCATGAGGATAAATGCCAAGTCTAGCCTCAGTTGACATTTTTGTGCCTTGAACCAAAAAAGCGTTCTTAATTTGATGGTCTTGAATACACGCTTCAAAGGCACGGGCCGCCAATTCTTGTGGCATGGCGTAGTAATAAGTTTTGAGTGCTTTATCAGCCTTAACCGATTGTTTTACATAGTCACTTGGCGCTTCGGTTTCTGGATCGAGAAACAAGCTCTCAAAGCAAGCAAACAACTTTTTATTCAATGGATGGGATTTGGGATTGTTGTTATCTAACCACGCTTTAGAGGCAAACTGATCCGATGTCACCTGTTCAAAGGCGTGGGGGCAGATGTAGTGATCAAAAGCGTGAAACCACTCGTGAGCCAGTGCACCACCGCCTGCGTTCTTGGCCAACGCGAGCTGACGTTTAGCTGAGTCGTAATGGGCGTTACTGTGTTTTTGTCCGCCGCTGCCAAAGGCCAAACTCAAACTGCCGTTAAGGGACAAAACTTGCTCGTTAACCTGCAAAATATCCACGAGATCATACAAGGCATCAAAGAACAAATTGGCGGCAATCTGCTGTTCTTTTGCCGTAACCCAACGGCCAATGGTAATACGGCGAAAATTAAACAGTTTGCGAATATCGTTGAATGACACATCGGCACCGTCGCGGTGATTGTCACCGTTGCGAAAGTATTCCTTGTGTAACCTGCCTTGATCAGCGGGCGTTGGGGAATTAGTCACTCATCTCCTCGAGCAGGGTCAAACACCATTGTTCGATACGCTGTTCAGACAAGTCGTATTGGTTTTCATCGTCTAATGACAAGCCAACGAATTGGCTGCCGTCTTCGGTTAGCGCTTTTGACTTGGCAAATTCGTAGCCTTCATTGGGCCAATAGCCAATGATTTTTGGGCCTGAAGGGAGGATAGCGTCGTGAAGCATGCCCAAAGCATCTTGGAACCAGTCGGCATAGCCGTATTGGTCGCCAAGGCCGTAAAGCGCTACTATCTTATCTTTCAGGTTCAACTGATGTACGTCGTCCCACATCGACTCCCAGTCTTCTTGAAGTTCACCGAAGTCCCAAGTTGAAATACCAAAAATCAGGATGTCGTATTGCGCGGTATGATTCAATGAGACGTCTTTAATATTATGAATATCCACCACTTGCGCTTCAAATAAGCTATTTAACTGCGCCTGGATCTTCTCTGCCGCCATTTCGGTGTAGCAGGTTGTTGAACCATAAAACAGGCCTATTTTTAGGTCTTGGTCACTCATTAATACACATACCTTTACTTGCGCTGAGAAGACGACTTCTCAGATGATTCTTTATAAATCGGGAATTCTACCGTTTCTCCGTCGCCACACAAAGCCTTACAGATAACTTGTGAACAGTCTGCGTCAATTTGCAGTTGCCCCACCGCGGTTTTGTTTAGCAATGTTAATGCGGGATCGGAATCTGGATGACGGTCGTATACCGTCATATTTCGACGGCGAGTTAAGAAGTTCAACGGTGAACGCGGGCCGTAAAACCCTTGGTTTAAACGGTCCAACCAGCGAATGAGCTTGGGGGGAAAGGTATTTTTAAACCCGCTACAAGTGAACTGAGTGATTTTGGGACTGTTACGGCGAAAGCGCAGTCTTACGTCATAAACAAAGGAGTAATGCACATCTCCCGACAAAATAATAAAGTGCGGCGGCGTACGGTAATGACGAAAGATATTCAAAATCACGCTGGCTGTACCTTTGTGGGCCATCCAGTTTTCGGCATCGACGGTAAGCGCTTTTCCAAAGAAGGTGAAGACCTTCTGAATGGCTTCAATAATTTTCACACCATAAATTGGTGCGGCAGAAACCACAATCACTGCATCGTGCCCTATCAGTCCTTGTTGGAATTCGCATAAGGCTTCCCAGTCCATTAAGCCTGAAGGCTTGTTTAAGCTTGATTCTGAGCGCCAACGCTGGGTTCTGGTGTCGAGCACGTGAACGGGGGGCGTGGTGTCGAGTTGGTAATGCCAGTCGCTGAAATCCAGTAAGGCGTCAATGAGTGCGTCGTGTTCTATGATCCCCTCAGGCGTAAAACACGATTGGGCTTGTTGAATTAAATCCGTGACTTTTTGCGGTTGGTTGCCCCAGCCCTGACAAAGCAAATAAGCGATGAGTGCATTGCCAATCATGCGACGAGAGAGCGGGTGGCCATACACTTCTTGCTCCCAGCCCCGCGTTAGGTTCCAATCGTCGGTGACATCATGGTCATCAAAAATCATGTACACAGGCACATGAGCCAAAGCTCGCCTTACTTTGGGTAACGTGGTGATGAAATCTTTCACAGCCGCTAATTCATCATCGTACGTTGCGTGAAAATCGGCGGGGATGGTATCTCGTGTAAACTCGATATCGCACCAAAGCTCTTCAGACCAACACAGTAAGTACATCGCTAGCACTTCTGCTGTTGAAATAAGGTGATTTTGCGCATTTACCGAAGTGAAGATGGGCTTTTTCTTGGCGCCAAAAAACAACCCTGATAGTGCGGTATTCGCTTCAATTTGCGGTAAAATTTGTTCCCGTTGGTAAAAGCCATATTGGTGTGATGCCAGTTCATCGCTGCTGTTGACTAAGGCGCCGTCTAGCGTTTCATGGAATAAACCCAACTTATCTATTACCTGATGAATGGCTTGTAACATAGGGCCTGCAACATCATCGACATACACTTGGTCGCCGCTCATGATTAACATGTCTGGGCGTTGCACTGTACCGCTAATGGAGTGTTGAATAGATTCATCAACTCTTGTCAAACTGTCAGGCCCAGGGTAATGGGGCTTGCGACAAGAACCGTGTAATACATTACTCAACTGAGATTGCCACACAAAGTGCAGCTGTTCAGCGCCTTTATAGCAAAGCGCATCTTGTTTTAGCTGCCAAGCGGCTTGTAACTCAGTATTGTCGAACTGAATGCGGTAGTTGTAACGGACATTCGCTGAAATTGGCGAATCTGGGGTGAACTGCAAAAGTGTCACGAAAGCGTGAGAGCCTACTTGCACAACGTCGGCGTGACTGTGTCCATTCACTTGCCGCCCATTTTCGGTATACAGTAGCAGGCTTAACGCTGTTTTTTCAGGTACCACTAGCCACACGGTCACTGTGTTGTCACTGACGTGTCGTAATATTGGGCCTGCTATGACTGGAGGCATAAAGGTCTTAGATTCCACTTTCCGCCTTATAGATATCTTCACTTATCGCTATGCTACGTGCATCGCGATTGTATAGGAAGTATAAAGACGTAACACTTTTTAAATCAATTCCTTGACCTACGTATTTGGCTTAGGAGAGGATCGATCAATAACAGAAGAATTAGAGTACAGAATGATGAAATACAAAGCCATTGCTGCCGCGTGTATGTTGGCAGGCATTACTGCTTGTTCCGAACAGGCCGAAGTGCAACCCGTAGTGCCTGAAGTACAAGGTGATATTATTGTCGATGGTACGTGGATCACAGAAGCCGACGGCAGCGTGATGTCTGACCCACAAACATCGGGGCTTACCCCGTGGCGTGGACAATTGGTGAGCTTGTCTGATGGCAGTGCGCAGGAAGACCAGCAACGTCGGTTGCATTTTATTAACCCTAACAATGCGCAATTAACGCCAAAACCGGCAGAAATGACGATGTCGGCCAGTGTGCGTCGCAGTTGTTTCTCACAATATCTAGCTGATGAGCCAGACCTTGAGGCGTTAGTGGTTGACCCTCGCGACGACAGTGTATTTTACGTGGTGACCGAAGACGCAACCCGTACCGGCGCTTTGAGTGAGCGCTGCCAACAAAAATACCAAGACACGGGATCGACCGATTATCCAACTTTGTTGGTGAAAGTAGTGTTGTCTGAAAATGGTCAAACCCAGATGCAAAACGTACGTCCGTTGCAATTTGACTTGGACTATAAAGTGGGAGATTTCCCTAATGACGGTATTGAAGGTTTGGCAATGTCGCCAGACGGCACCTTGTACCTTGGCCTAGAAAAAGATACTGCGGGTAACCCTCGCATTTTTACCCTTGATATTGATGATGGATTTTGGCAGTCGAGTGACTTTGCTCCTGTCGCTGACCCACAATTGAACACACCTACCTTCGATGGTGGTAATCACCCAGTAAACGCGTTGGCTTATTATGTGGACGAAGATAGTGAAAACGCTTTTCTATTAGCCGCAGCGCGTAACGATAACCAACTTTGGGTTATTGATACTGAAGGTAAACGCCCGACCAAGAAGATCCCGCTACAATTTACTGCGCCAAATGCGGTGACTGATGGCAGCTGCCCAGACAAAGAAATTATGGACAATGCCTCGATTGAAGGCATGGCCGTATTGGGCGACACTCTGTGGTTGGTGAACGACCCGTGGAAAGTGAATTACATGAAAAACGTACAATGTGAAGTGAATCGCGCGAATTATGAAGCCAATGCGCCATTACTTTTCCCATTGAAGTTAAACCCTGCATGGTTTAACTAGTCGCCAATTCGGGATGATAAAAATGAAAAAGGCTATCGTGATTATCGATAGCCTTTTTTCGTTGCGTAGCTCAAGAAAGATTTATTTTAGTCTTTCGGCAAAGGTCTTTTTGAACTTGGCTAATTTAGGCGAGACCACCATAGCGCAGTACTGGTTTTGCGGATTATTATTGAAATAATCTTGGTGGTAGTCTTCAGCTTGTGAGTAATTGTCGATAGGCTCTACCGTCGTCACAATAGGCTCTGGCCAAGTTTGCGCTTCGGTCATTTCCGCAATAATGGCTTCTGCTTGCGCTTTTTGCGCGTCATCGTGGTAATACACAACGCTGCGATACTGAGTGCCAATATCATTGCCCTGGCGGTTGAGCTGCGTAGGGTCGTGTAGCGCGAAGAAGATTTCCAGAATCTCACGGTAACTGATGTCGTCGGCATCAAAGTTAACGCGTATCACTTCAGCGTGCCCAGTATTACCGGTACAAACTTCTTCATACGTCGGGTTTTCGGTGTGACCACCGGCATAACCTGAATACGCTTTTTCTACGCCGCGCACTTTGTTAAACGCGGATTCCAAACACCAAAAGCACCCGCCTGCGAGTGTTGCCGATTGGATATTTGCCATGTTTTTTACCTCTATTCTGTCGTGGGGTGAGTGTGGGGCTGAAAAATCAAAACTTCAAGTCATCCAGCTTGGCTTTTTTATCGTATAACTCAGCATGAAAACGAATAACCACACCGCTTTGACGTTGTTTTACGACGGACACTGCCCATTGTGCGCCATCGAAATGCGTCATTTAAAGAAGTACGACAGCGACAATCGTATTGCGTTTGTCGATATTATGTCAGCAGATTTTTTACGCGATTACCCTGAACTAGATTGGCAAGCGCTGAACGACCGTATCCACGCAAGGCTACCCGATGGCACCATGATAGTAGGGCTAGATGTGACCCACAAAGCTTGGTCGCTGGTGGGGAAAGGTTGGTTGTACGCGCCGTTGCGCTGGCCTGTGATCCGCTATTTTGCCGATAAGTTTTATCTCGTGTTTGCCAAACATAGATACCGTATTTCGTACTGGTTAACCGGGAAGAAGCGCTGTGCCCAATGCGAGATAAAATTCCGTGAATGAATCAATGTTATTAATTGGAGGCGCTGGTGGAATCGGGTCGGCCTTACTCGAACAATGGGTGGCTGCCTACCCAAATTCCACTATTTATGCTGTTTCGAGAAATCGCGCACCACAATCGTTACCACCGTCGGTTAGGTGGTTCACGATAGATGATTATCGCGAAGCATCTATTCAGGGCTTTTTCACTACGCTTGATGACAACTGCCGATTTTCACATGTGTTTTGTTGTACAGGCGTATTACACCAACGTCATGACGAATCAGATTTGTATCCTGAAAAGCGAATAGAGTCTGTTGTTGAAGCGCAAATGATGGGGTATTTTCAAGCCAATACTTTAGTGCCGGCATTGTGGTTAAAACACCTCATTGACCGCATGGCTGACACGACCAGCTATATTGTGCTGCTCAGTGCGCGAGTTGGGAGTATCAGCGACAATAGACTCGGTGGTTGGTATGGCTATCGAACTTCTAAGGCTGCACTGAACATGTTTGTGAAAACCGCAGCGGTAGAATATGCAAGGCGTGCTAAGCAAACTGTGTTGGTGTGTTATCACCCTGGTACAGTGGACACGCCGTTGTCTGAACCCTTTCAAAGCAATGTGCCGAGCAAAAAGCTGTTCACTCCAGCCTTTACTGCCCAGCAGTTATTGGCGTTATTACCTCAACTTGGCCCCGAGGACAGCCCCGCGTTTCGAGACTGGGAGCACAAAACTGTAAACTGGTGATGCCACTTCCCGCATTCTCAGGTACACCCATCATTTAAACTCAAGACATTTAATTTTAACGCTGTTACCATTCAAGGCTTGCGTGTTGCATTGGTCAACGCCGCTTTTGTGGGGGCCAGAGGGGCTTTCACGTGTTTGGCTTGCCGCACTGCAACGCAAAAAAGAACAATAAAAAACGACATCTATAACAACAAGTAATAATGAGGAATGGATATGAGCGGGGCGAGAGAGCAATTCGGATCGCGCATTGGATTCATCCTAGCTGCTGCCGGTTCAGCAGTGGGAATTGGTAATTTAGTTGGGTTTCCTGTGGGTGCTGCCAAAAATGGTGGTGGCGCATTTCTTTTAATGTATGCGATTTTCGTTTTCGCGATTTGTTTACCTGTTATGCTCGCCGAGATGTCGGTGGGGCGTCATTCACGTAAAGATCCTCTCGGTGCGTATCGTGAACTCGGCGACAACAAGTGGTATTGGAAAATAGCTGGTTGGCTTTCCATCATCACGCCTTTCATGATTGCGGTATTTTATTTAGTGATCACCATTTGGATTTTCGGCTATTTGTATTACGCCGTTACCGGTGACCTGACAATGTTGGCTAACCCCGATACCTTTGGCAATTTCATCAACTCTAAAACGATCTTTGTGCACATGGCGGTGGTACTCGCCATCGTTTATTTGATTTTACAAGGTGGTGTGAAAAAAGGTATTGAAGCGGCAGCGAAATTGCTGATGCCAGCGCTGTTTGTGATGCTGGTCTTATTGGTCATATTTGTCTTAACCCGTGATAATGCTATGGCTGGGGTGAAGTATTATCTAATCCCAGATTTCAGCAAAATTAACGCTTCGGTTATTAATGGAGCGCTGTCACAAGCTTTCTTCTCCTTGTCTTTGGGTATGGGGATTATGATCACTTACGGCAGTTATATTGGTAAATCTAACGACGTGCCCGGCTCTGCTAAGTTGGTGGCATTAACTGATACGGCGGTAGCGTTTACAGCGGGTTTGATGATTCTTCCAGCGATTTTCTCGTTTAATCCAGACACAGACCCCACATCGTTGAGTGAATCTTCGATCAGCATGATTTTTACTTTCTTGCCGCAAATCTTCTTGGCGCTGCAAACCAGCATTGGTTTTGTAGGCGCGAGTATCGTAGCCAGTATCTTCTTCCTATTGGTCTTTTTTGCTGCCATTACGTCTTTGGTCTCGATTTTCGAGGTGCCTGTTGCGGCCCTGATGGACGAGAAAAAAGTCAGCCGTAAGAAGGCCCTTGTGTCATTGGGTATTTTGCTTGTGGTGTTAGCTACGTTCTGCGCATTGTCGTTTGGCTATGTGGATTTCTTCACCAAGTTTGTGTCTTACGCAGGTAATAACAAGTCTTTCTTCGAGTTAATTTACGACGTTTTCTACGATACCATTTTGCCGCTTAATGGCTTATTGATTTGTATTTTCGTTATCTATCGTTGGAAGCGTCATAAGTTCAATGCAGAGCTAGATGAAGGCGCTCCTAAATACAAAGGCAGCTACTTTGAGCGCTATGTCGATGTGTCTGTGGGCACTTTTATTCCGGGTATTCTCGCTTTGATATTCGTTAATACAGTGGCATTGAAATACTTTGGTGTGTCACTCATCGGCTAACCCGTTGTTATAAGTACAACGGGCAACCGCCTGTGTTTACAGCATGTCGTATGGGCTTGGATAACACATTTCCAAGCCCAACTTCGCAAAACTCTCTGCACTATTAATTTGCTTGCCCGAAGTGGGTAAGTTGTCTTGATATCCTTCAAAGTGCGGTGGCTCAAGCCCTAACTTTTCAGCGCAATAAGTGTAATACGCACCACGTTGTGGATGTGCTTGGCTACACAATACAAGCGTCTGTTCCGTGACACTCTGTTTGATAACTTGGTGTAGTGCGCGGCACACGTCTTCAATGTGAATAAGGTTGGTCGCTTGTTGCCCGTTCTGCAAGGTACGCCCAGCAAGCGTGTTGATTGGATGGCGATCAGGACCAATCAAACCCGCCAGTCGAACCACAGTATAGGGCACGGATTGGGAGGCGAGATATTCTTCAATGGCTATATGCACTTTGCCAGAACCTGTTGTTGGTGCGGTGGGGGTATGTTCGGTGACTTCACCTTGTACTTCATCGCCATAAACCGACGTGGTTGAGATAAAGACAATATGCTTGATATCGGCGTTTTTCGCAGCTTGGATCAGCGCTTTCATTTCAGGCTCAAAGTGCTCAGCTGGGCCAGCTTTACGCCCCGGTGGAATATTGAGCAGCAAGGTTGCGCCAGCAGCGTCTTTTAACCAAGCCGTCGGTGAATCCCCCAGACTAAAGGGAAACAAGCGCAGGTTGTGATTGCTATTGGTACGGGCTTTTTCTTCACTTCGCGTGGTACCGATAAACCGATATTCGTCAGCATAGCGTTGATAAAAATGCTGAGCTAGCCAACCAAAGCCACAAATTGCGAGAGTGTGTTTACTCATTTTTCGTTTGTCCTTTTCTTCTATTTTTATCTGAGCACTGAAGATTTAATTAGTTAATTTCTTGTAAGTGCTTTGTCAATAAGTGTCAATTTTTTATACAAATTAATAAATTTAGATCAGCGCTTACTTTCAAGTCCACGAAATATCTATGTATTTTTTTCTGGAATATATATTGCTAAATACTTAATTACGACCTTCGAATGATGTTTGGCAGATATTGACGTTTGCATTACTAACCGAGAATAAGGAAATGATTATGAATGGTAATCTAATTAAAGGTGTAGGACTTTTGTGTTTTTCAGGAGCTTTCAGTATCGCTCAGGCTTCAATTATCATGGAAGGTGATTATGTTCGTACCGCGATAAGCGATAACGGTACGTTAGGTTACGGAGGTAATACCTCGCCAGGACTACTTCATGACCCTTCGGGAACGAGTACTTTTGGCAGTAGTGATTATCTTACTCCAGGCACACCATGGGAATATTTTGGTGTTTCTAGTACTGAATCAGGTAGTGTCGGTAACAATAATACCAATTCTGGTGGCGTTATATCTTCATCGACGCTGACAGATATATCTGGAAGTAGTGTTTACGACAATGCTGTTCAATGGGTTGGTTCATACAGTACGTTTTTCGATATCACCACAACTACATATTTTAATGACGAAGACGAATTTGTCAGCTTTGTTACGACAATCACAGCGTTATCCGATTTAACCAATTTAAGTTTTTTAAGAGCAATTGATCCTGATATGCCAACAGGTGCTTCTACGACAAACTCGCGAGGTTATGGTAGTTTAGCTGCGAGCGACTGGGTTAATTCTATCAATGATAGCAATGGTTTGACGTTGGGATTGTATAGCGTGTCTGATGTGACCCACAATACAGGTGTTACCAATTGGACTACCAATCATTCTGATTACTTATCAGGCACCAATTTAGGTAACGGCGATTACACTATCGGTGTTGCTTTTGATATTGGTACTTTACTAACTGGTGAATCGGTGACTTTTGATTACCATTATGTGATGGGGGATACACCAGACTCTGTCGATATTCCCGATGTACCTGAGCCAGTGGGTTTAGTTTACGTGGCTGCTGCATTTCTAGGCTGGTTTGGCGTTAAGCGTAGCAAGTCATAATGGGCAAATTCTGAACAAACTAAAAGAGCAACTGGTATAGTTGCTCTCAGATTGATGATAAACCCCTCTTTTTTCAGAGGGGTTTATTTTTTCTAGCAGCCGAAGGCTGCGATCGCGATATTTTTTATAGCAGCTTTATTGTTCGAGTGTTGGGT
>NZ_JBSWYY010000025.1:0-48477 GCF_056161325.1 Alteromonas sp. ABE4_545 | reverse complement strand
ATCATCATTTACTCTCACAACCAAGTTACAAGATCTGATCAGAGTGAAGAGATAATGTTCAAAAAAAATCCCCACTAATTTCTTAGCGGGGATTTGTGTATAAGAGACAGCTGTTCAAAGCGGCCTTTTCAATCAACAACTAACTATGATTATTTATTGATAACAATCTCGTAGCCATTACCTGTTTCAGTAGGTTCTACTGTGATGAAGTAGTTTGCTGTCTCATTAAAGCCAGTACTATCTGTACGATGAAGTAGCGTTTGCTCATCGTTGATGTCTTCATGAACTGCAATCACTTCATAGTAATCTTCTGGAAGTGATTCTTCTTCCACTTCACCTAGCTCAACGTTCTGAACGCTATACTCAGCGTTTTCAGTGGTCTCATCGCTACGTACAAGGTAGAAGTCAACATCTGAATAGTCAGGTACTAAGTTAATGAAGTTAACTGTCTTATCGTAAGCCTGTGACTCAGCACTTTCTACGAATGAAAGTGACACAAGGCCGCCCTCGTTTTCATAGATAATGATCGCTTTACTCTCACTCTGGTTCAGAGTCACTAGCTTGTTAGTTAGCGGTGTTAGAGAACCGTCACCAATTGACAATGACAAGTTGTAATCGCCGTACTCTATCTCAGTGAAATCTGATAATTCACCAGCAGAAAGCTCATAAGTTACTGCTTCAGATGAACTATCACCAGTTAACGTTACTGTTACCGGAGAGTCTGAGTTCAAGCTGTTGTAAATACGGTACTGCGAAGTTGCTTCAACGTCTACTGCACTGGTCACTGTCGATGAGTTAAGAATGAAGTCAACAGCCATACCTGATTGAAGTGCACCTGTTACATCACGAGCTGCAAGTACGTATTCAGTGTTGTATGCAAAGTCAATAGTGTCTGATTCGAATACCACATCCGTTGAACCTGGCTCAGTCAAATATAACGTGTACTCACCTTCATCAAAGTCATCGCTATCACTGTCTGGATCCCAGTATTCAAACTCAACAAGTTCAGAATAGGTCACGGTACCAAGGAAGTTGGCGGCTTCAAACGGGTCGCCATCTTCACTCAAATACACGTCAAAAGACTCGCCATCAGTCATGAACGACGTTGCGAATAGACGGAAGTGATCGTCTAAATTTTCACGCTTCATTTCGTACGTGTAGAACTCAGGGTTTTCAAAATCACCGCCCAATACAACCAGTGTTTTGTAACCTGTACGCATTCTAATTTCGAACGTATCGATTGTGACTTCTTGATCGTCAGAATCTGTGTAAACGAATTCGAAATCCTGCTTACCATTTTCTAGAGAGATAAGACTAGTGGTATCGCCAAACTTAGCGCTGCCAAGCTCATCACCGTCTTCATCAAGTACGGTTACAGTCGCACCATTAGGAGACGCATTGTAAAACTGCAGATAGGCATAAGAGTAATCAGAATTACCGCCGCCTGAGCCGCCACAACTGGCAACACTCAATATCAGCATCAAGATGCCAACACATTTACAAAGAGGTGAAAAAAGGGAGGATCGCATAAACTCATTTATCCTTGATTTTTAAACTAGTGCATAGCAGGAACGCATATTACCCCGCTAAGGCCGGTGACATGATGCACAGGTTCAGCATTTTACGCAACCTTTACATCAAGATTGCCTACATTTTAGCCGCACCGTGACAACAATGCCCCGGTCGATCTTTAAACGCGCTTAACAGTGACCTTTTCTTGGTACATTGTTCGCAATCATCGTTGGTGTTCATCATACCTGTTTCACGGTCCAGTGAGAACACTAACCTACGACTGTAACTATGAAAAAAGGTTTCCTTAATCTCGTAATTTTTGCTGTTTTTTAACCAAAAAATAAAGTCCCGCCGATATAAATACATCAAACGGGACTTTTTAATTTTTTATAAGTTACTGTTTAGCCATGTTTTTATGGAAGTCTGCCAAGTCCTTCACAACGGTTGCACCGTCGATGTCGGCAAACGGTTTATCTGCAAATTTGCTTCCTCGCATTTGTACAGAAACCCTTGCCGCCTCTTCACTCAACATCGTAGCCTGATAGAAGGCTTTTACATCCTCTAATGTGACGGCTTCAGCAGCGGCAATCAAGCGAGCTTTGCTATCGAAGTCGTAGCGCTCTTTCACCCAATCGCTGAACAATGGCGCAGCTTCTGCTGACAGGTTTTTCGGTGGCTCTTTTAATGTCACCAGCACACTCGCTTTAAGCTTTTCAAACTCTTCTTCAGTCATTGCATCGAGCACGTCTTTATACTCAAGCTTGAATTTGTCAAAGCGCGCTTGCATGTCTGCCACATCTTTCACAGGCGTTTGAATGTACATAGCAAAGCCAGTGTATTCGTCGAGGCCAACAGATGTTCCACCTACCGCGTACGCAAGCTGTTCTTCGGTACGCAATTTGTCAAACGCTATGCTGCGGAAGTGACCGCGTAAAATTGTTGCCGCCGCACGCGTAGCAAACCCTGGCGTTGGATGCATATAGGCATCCACAATTGCAACGTCAGCAACATCGATATCTTGTTGCCATACTACAGTTTGTTTAGCCTCTGGCTTCCAATATTCTCTCGCATCGTAATCGGTATTGTTGCGAGTATCAGGAAGGAATGACAACATTGCGTCAACGGTACTTTGTAAGTCGCTGTTGTCGTAATTACCAAACGCAAAGATACGCAATTGGTTGTTAGCCAACAATTTATCTTGGAAGGCCGTCAGATCTGACGCTTTTAGCGACTTCGCTGCGGCTATTAATTCGTCACCCGAGTATTCTCCCATTCGAATAAGCGTTTGATATGCATCGAAGGCTTGATAGAACGGAAACTGTTTACCTTGGTTTTGGATATTGCGAATGAAACGGTCTACCGCCTGTGCAAACTGAGCATCATCCACGTTCACCTTCAAGCCCGCCAGTGCTTCATTTAGCAAGGTTTGTTGTTTATCGGTAAATCCAGAAACCGAAATGGTTAAACCGTTACCCGAGGTTACGCCCAAATTCATCCCTGCAATGCTGGCTTCTGTTAACAGTGCACTTTGCTGCAATCCAAAAATATCTACCCAGATATCCTGAAGCACGCTGGCGTTGATATCTTTTTCTTGTTGTGGACTATTCAGGTAAATTTCCATCACACCGCGTGGTTGCGCAGCAAATAGCTCACTGGGGTACTGCCATACTTTCACTTTGTCATTGTCTATCACAAGTTCCGGTTTGTCTTTGGTGCCAGAGGTCACAATGTCAAAGTTTTCAGGCAGTAAGCGATTCACAGAAGGTAAGTTCATCGGAAACGGTGAAGGTTGAGACCAGGTCGCAATTTCTTCCGGACTGATGTTATCTACCTTGTATTTACCATCATAGAAGTGCATTTCGCTATCTGTTGGCTCTTCTTTACTGATGTACCAAACACGCAGATGTTCTGGTGTTAGCTGTGCAAGCACCTTGTTGATGGCATCTGCATCGAAGTGATCATAGTAGAATGGCGCGGCAATAGCGTATTCAACCGGGTATTCCTGCATAGACGCAGCGAGGTTAGAGACATAGCCAAATTCATCTTGTTTTTCCAAGAACTTAAACTGGTTATTCAGGCTTGTCTTAATCTCATTAAAGTATTTTTTATCAACGCCTTTGGCTTTAATCATGTCGATATATCGCATAATCGTTGCCACGATCATTTCACGGTTTTGTATACCAGCGTCGGTTAATTCAACGTTGATAGTCATAGAACCATAATTGCCGTACATATTCGGGCTAGCGTAAGCGCTTAAACTAGAAATGAGTCCCGCGCCTTTCAACTGAAACGCTGGCGTTCCGGGCATTTCAGAACCAATTAGGAATGATAGGAATCGATTTGGCTTAACTGCAAAATCATCAGCGTTATTTGTGATAGTGAAATCTAGTTTAAGCTCTTTCACATCTTCATTCGGAGAGTAATGAACGCGTTTACCGCCAATTTCCGAATAATCAACCGTTCCAGTAGTTACCGGCTTATCAATATCCTTGTTCGGGATTGAAGAGAAATGTTTCTTCGCCAATGTCTCCATTTCAGCAATAGGTAGATTGCTGATCATAGCCACTTTCATAATGTTGGCTGAGTAGTACTTGTTGAAAAACGCTACCGTTTCTGGGTGAAGTTTACTGTCTTCTTTATCGCCAAGACTCTCAAGGTTACCAATCAGGAAACGGTTGGCAGGATGGTCTCCCATCATAGCGCGAGCAAGCTTAAACTGACCAAAATAGTCCATTTCACGACGCATAGACCATTCTGCGTTCACCGCATTTTTTTCTTTTTCTGTGTATTCAGGATAAAGCTTCGGCGCTTTGAAAAAGTCTGAGAAGCGATCGAGCGCTTCGTCATAAGCAGTATTATTCACTTTGAACATATAGTTAGTAATATCTAACCAGGTATAGGCATTGTGTGCACCGCCGTTAGCGGTCATAAACTCACTGTAGCCTTTAGTGTCTGGGTAGCGCTCGGTACCCAAAAACAACATATGCTCCAAATAGTGAGCCATACCTTGTTGTGACATGGGGTCTTTTAACAAACCTACACCAACGCTTAGTGCTGCTGCAGACTTTTCGGCCGCAGGGTCTGACACCAAAACCACTTCTAGGTCATTGGCTAGGGTTAATGTTTTGTATTCACGGTTGTCGTTAGGGCTAGCAATAATTTGCTCGACCACAGTTTCTGTCGGACTAGTCGTAGAGGTTTGCGTAGTTGCACAACCAGCCATCACCGCAACGGCAACAGCACCTAAAGCGAATAGTTTTTTCATCGTCACTCCCTGAGTGTTATTAATATAGTGCGTTAACTCTAATCAAAGTTATTTACACGCGCCAGAAGTGACGATGAGAGGATTGTATAGAAATGTTTCAGACTGCAGATGAAAGCGATTTAACACAAGATGAAACGCAGCGCCTGAGATTTACCCCTGACGCTGACGGACGATTTCATATAAACACACGCCAGTAGCTACAGATACGTTCAAACTTGAAACGCTACCAGCCATCGGGAGTTTAACTAATTCATCGCAATTTTCTCGTGTTAACCGACGCATTCCTTTACCTTCGGCTCCCATCACCAATGCCATTGGCCCGGTTAACTTCACATCATAAATACTTTGTGTGGCTTCACCCGCTGTACCCACTACCCACACGCCTTGTTGTTGCATTTCTTTCAATGTGCGTGAAAGGTTAGTCACTTGTATCAAAGGCACAACCTCTGCAGCACCACAAGCAACTTTGCGCGCTGTAGCGGTTAAGCCCGCTGATTTATCTTTAGGCACAACAACTGCGTGTACACCTGCTGCGTCGGCTGTACGCAAACATGCGCCCAAATTGTGTGGGTCAGTAACGCCATCGAGCACAAGTAAAAAAGGCTGTTCGTGTTTTGCAATCAATGCATCGAGGTCAGACTCAGTGAGTACCCGAGCGGGCTTGGCGCGAGCAACAATACCTTGGTGCTGCTCACCATTTACCTTGTCATCGAGTACTTTTCGATTACAAAACTGTACCGCTACACCAAAACGACGCGCTTGATTGACGACTTTTGTAAGCCGCTCGTCATCGCGCCCTTTTAATACCCATAGTTCGATTAATCGTTCGGGTTCGTTTTCTACTACTGCCTGCATGGCGTGCAGGCCATATAACCACTCGTGTTGCGCCATTAACGTCGTCTACCTTTCGTATTTTTCTTTGACTTCTTAGCACCTCTTGGCGCTTTGTCGTCGGCTTTTCTGCGACGTCCTGTCGACTCTTTTGTTTCTGGTTTCGAGCGCGCCTTGCGCACTTTTACGGTTTTCCCATTCTTGCCCTTGAGCATAGAGCTGTCCAAGATAAGGTCAATTTTGCGCTCATCGAGATTCACCGCCGCCACTTTAACCACAACAGGATCACCTAAGCGATATTGCATGTGCCCACTTTCGCCGACCAAGCATTGCTTTACATCGTCGTAGCGATAGTAGTCATCTTGTAATGAGGTGATATGCACCAGCCCATCAATATGGTACTCACTGATGCGAATAAACAAGCCGAAACCTGTCACTGAGCTCACCACACCTTCAAAGGTTTCTCCAACGCGGTCGAGCATAAACTCACATTTCAGCCAATCGGCCACATCACGGGTGGCATCGTCGGCACGACGCTCTGTCGTCGAACACTGTTCACCCAATTGCTCCACCTCTTCCTCAGAATAGGCTTTCGCGCCAGATACGGCTTTCTTACCTTGTTGTTTGGCAATAATCGCTTTTAGTGCGCGATGCACCACCAAATCTGGATAGCGGCGAATAGGCGAAGTAAAGTGAGCATAGGCATTCAGCGCCAAACCAAAGTGACCAATATTTTCACCGTCGTACACTGCCTGCTTCATTGACCGCAATAACATGGTTTGGATGAGTTCTTGATCTGGGCGGTTTTTAGTTTTATTCACCACGTCGGTGAAGTCGGCAGGTTGGGCATCATCATTCAAGCGATGAGGCACACCAATTTCAGCCAGATAGGAGGTAAATGAGGTCAAGCGATCCGCATCAGGCTTATCGTGCACACGGAATAATGCGCTTGCTTGGTTCTTTTCAATGTATTTGGCCGCACTCACGTTGGCCATGATCATACATTCTTCAATGAGCTTGTGAGCATCATTGCGTTCAAGTGGCACAATGTTTTCAATTTTTCGCTGCGCATTAAACACAAACTTACTTTCTTGCGTTTCAAACTCAATGGCGCCGCGACGCAGACGCGCTTTTTTCAATGCGCGATACATGTCGTGGAGATTACGCAAATGCGGTACATGCGCTTCATAGCGTTTATGTAACTCAGGGTTACCTTCGAGAATCTGCCACACTTTTGTGTAAGTCAGGCGCGCGTGGGAGTTCATCACCGCTTCATAGAATTGGTAACTGTCTAACTCACCTTGTGCCGTGATGGTCATTTCACACACCATACACAAGCGATCGACTTCAGGATTCAATGAACACAGGCCATTCGACAACAACTCAGGCAACATCGGGATAACTTGGTCGGGGAAGTAAACCGAGTTACCACGATTGAGAGCTTCAGTATCCAACGCGGTTCCAGGGCGCACATAGTAGCTTACATCAGCGATGGCGACCCACAATTGCCAGCCACCTTCATCAAGTGGCTCACAGAATACTGCATCATCAAAGTCACGTGCGTCTTCGCCATCAATGGTAACTAATGGCAACTGACGTAAATCAATACGCCCCGCTTTTGCATCTTCTGGCACGAATTCACCGTAGCTTTCGATTTGCTTACTCACACCATTCGGCCACGCGTGGGGAATATCGAATGTGCGCAATGCCATCTCAATTTCCATCCCCGGCGCCATGTGTTCGCCGAGTACT
The DNA here is from genome assembly GCF_056161325.1 of Alteromonas sp. ABE4_545. Lineage (NCBI taxonomy): Bacteria > Pseudomonadati > Pseudomonadota > Gammaproteobacteria > Alteromonadales > Alteromonadaceae > Alteromonas > Alteromonas sp. ABE4_545. Next base: position 41,117 of record NZ_JBSWYY010000025.1, on the reverse strand, counting down.
TCGACAATACGGCCCACCGGATTCACTTTACGGCGTGGGCGTTGAGTGAGTTCCACCACGACCACATGCCCTTGGCGTGCACCGTTCACATGTTCTGGAGGAATGATGATTTCGTGATTGATGCGGCTATCATCAGGAATAACCACACCCATGCCTTGCTCGGTAAAGTAGCGCCCAACGATTGGCTCTGCCCGTGCTTCAATCACTTGGTTGATATAGGCCTCTTTACGGCCTTTTCGGTCTGTACCACTTTCGCGCGCTTCAACGCGATCGTCGTGCAGCAACATTTGCATTTGGCCGGCACTTACGAATAAGTCACCTGACCTATCATCTGGACGTAAAAAACCATAACCGTCGCGATGACCAATAATTCGACCTCGGATTAATTCTTCTTGCTTTTGTACCGCATACTTCTTCGCTTTGGTAAATTGAATTTGTCCTTCGCGCTCCATGGCGCGTAGGCGACGCTGAATGCCAATGCGGCTGTCTTCGTCGTGAGCGTTAACGCGGTTACAAATATCAAGAAATCCCATTGGCTGACCATTGGATTTCATCACTTCTAGCAAAAACTCTCGGCTGGCTACCGGGTTTTCGTACTTGGCTTTCTCCCGCTGATAATGCGGATCGTCACTCATAGATAATAATACACCGTAATAAATAAAATTTTCTGCCAGTAGTATAACAGTAAACCACTTAAAAAAGCTGTGTTCACAAGCAATTATGTGCAATTAATCGACAACTACTTACCGTTAATCGCTATTAAATTGTCACAAAGTTACGCTAAAGTGGGCAAAACAATTCAAAAGATCAAGACCATGGATAGACGACAATTTCTGCATTTCGCTTCTGCTCTCAGCGGTAGTGTCATTATTTCTACGCAATTAACCGCCTGTGGCAGTACGCCGAAAAAGGTCACTGACTCACTCGACGACGTTACCTTTACCCACGGCATTGCCAGCGGCGACCCAACCCAAGATTCGGTCATACTCTGGACACGTGCAGTGCCGGTTTCAGGCAACAATGCTGACATCCGTTGGGAAATAGCATCAACACCAGACTTTCAAAATATCGTGCGAGCGGGTGACGCCACAACCCAAAAAAGGAATGACTATACGATAAAAATTGATGTACGAGACCTGTCTCCCGGCACTGAATATTTTTATCGTTTTATCGGCGAAAAAACCGTGACTCAGGTAGGCCGAACGCGCACCATCCCCTCAGGTTACATAGAACAAATAAAATTTGGTGTCTTTTCCTGCGCAAATTATCCGGCTGGTTTTTTCACACCATACATGGCAGCGGCCGAAGACGACAGTATCGACATCGTTTTACACTTGGGTGATTACATCTACGAATATGCATCCGATGGCTACGCGACAGAACATGCAGCCGAACTTGGCAGATTATTTGATGCCGACAACCAAGGTGAACTATTTACCCTCACGGATTATCGAAAGCGCTACGCTAAGTATCGCGAAGACAAAGGGCTACTCGCACTCCACAAAAACAAACCCTTTATCGCCGTGTGGGACGACCATGAGATTGCCAACGACACTTATAAAACAGGTGCTGAAAATCACACGCCAGACGAAGGTGACTTTTTTGCCCGTCGTGCCGCGGCTGTTCAAGCCTATTATGAATGGCTACCTATTCGCCCCCCATTGGGTGAAAGTAGCCCTCAAATTTACCGTACCTTCGAATTTGGCGATTTGCTCACCCTTTATATGTTAGATACTCGTGTTATTGGTCGAGACAAGCAATTAAATTATGCCAATTATAAAAACGCGCAAACTGGCGAATTCAATGGGCGTCAATTCCAACAAGATGTACTGTCGCCAAACCGTACACTGTTGGGGCAATCTCAATACGAGTGGTTAAGCAAAGCAATAGCCCAATCCACCAGCCGTTGGCAGTTGTTGGGGCAACAAGTACTGATGGGGAAAATGCTATTCCCAGCGGAGATTTTCTCAAGTAAGAAACTAGACGAAGTACCAAAGGCAATTAGCCAGCTCGTTAATTTGAAAAAGAATCAACTCGAAGGCGCACGATTAACACCACAAGAACAAGCTCGCCTCGACACCAAAATGGCTTATAACCTCGATGCTTGGGATGGCTACCCTGTGGAACGTGAGAAACTACTTAAGCTTTGCAAAGATAACAATAAATCGCTGTTGGTGATTGCAGGAGATACCCATAACAGTTGGTGCAATAAACTCACCGACCAATATGGTGACTTAGTGGGGATGGAATTTGCCACAACCAGTGTCTCTTCACCTGGCATGGAGAGTTACATCAAAATGACGCCTGATCAAGCCAAGCAACTTGCCAACGCGCTCCCACTGCTTATTGATGATTTAGAGTATTGTAACTTACACCAACGCGGTTACATGACACTGACGTTAGATCGAGGCGTAGCACAAGCCGATTGGCTTTATGTGAATACTGTACGGTCTGAAGACTACGCCGTAACTAATCAGTTTTCTAAACAATACATCGGCAAATAAAGTAACCGGCCGTGTTAATCACGACACGGCCTACACTTATTCAGAATCGAGCTTAGTACGGACCAAACGCACATACACGAACTTGTCTTTCTCTTTTATGGAGTAGCTTGAATTAAAGAAGGCCACCACCCAAGCCCGTAACGGATCAGATAATGAAGGCGTGGATGTCCAGAAATCATCAGGGGGCGTGTCTGGGAAAAAAGTTGTATCAATGGCTGGGCGTACACAGTTTCTTTCCGTAATAGAAGACAACTCTTTCACATTGGGTAAGCGCCAACCTTCATTGGCATCTTGTTCATATTCAACGGCATACAGTAGCGCTGATTGCCAATCGTATTTTGTCGCTTCTCCTGTGCAATTTGTGCCATCCCATGTTTGTCCAGCAGCACAACGCTGCCATACCAAGCCAGTAGTATCGTGTAAAATTTCGGTTTCGCTCAATAGTGACAGCACCCCATCAGGGGTGGTTTCAACGGCGTCATCTAAACAAGTTTGAGCGAATATTGCAGATGAAAACGCGCCCGCCATGAGGAGTAACAGTAATCTCATCATTATCTCCCTGCTCTAACTAGGCGCACATGCGCGGCGCTGGATTTATTCAAAAAGTTGTCAACACCGGAAATAAAGTCAATTGCCCACGCATTTTGCGCGGCGTTGTTGCTCACACCATCTGCTCCAGGTTGGGCAGTCCAGTACCAAATCACGTCGGCATCTGGGTCTCCGGCATAGGGGAAATAGTCCATGTCTAGCTTCATACCATCACTGCCTCCGAAGTGAACAATCGACAAAAGCTCCATATGATTAGGCAAACGCCAGTCGTAAAAACCACATAAACCCGCAGCATTCACCGCATTAACAAAAGACTCGGTATTACAATTCGTCAGCGAGCATGTGGTATCTGTACCATTTAAATCTCCAACATAACCACCGTTGTCGGTACTGGCATACCACGAATAAGTATTGTCTGGGTTGTGCAAGGTAATATCTTCATTTTTTACCTCCCAAACTAAGCCAGTAGTGTTGTCGCGTACACAGCGGAAATCGGTGGTCGCTGCATCAGCCTCATCACCATTGGCATTCAATTTGGTAAAGTCGAACCCAGCCTCGCCACGCCCCGCTTTTTCAAACGCGTTATTGGTAGCAATAACATCTGCCCCTTTTTGCCCATCTTGTCCCGGCCAGTCATACACGAGATCCGCAGTATTAATGGCATTATTCGCCTGAAAAGCGACACCGGTATCATTCCAAAGCGGAGTGGGATAAGGCATCACGATAACCGAAATAATGTCTGACACTTCATTACCGTATGCATCAGTCACGGTAAAAACAAATTGTACGGTCTCTTGTTCTGATACCGCAGGTGCAATAGCAAAGGTTTGATCAACGTTGGCTTGATCGATCGATATAGGCACATCTGCGCTGTAACTCCACCCTACTGACAAGGGATAAGCGGTGGACACGGAAGAATCGGCACTACCGTTTAGTAAAATTGACTCACCGGTATACACATATTGATTATTGCCCGCATCTGCGGTGGGCTGAGTTGCCGAGATAGATAAAATTTGAATACTGACTGTCGCGCTATCTGAGTCGCCTTCGTCGTCTGTCACAACTAGGGTGAATTGCAGTGTTTCACCACTACTGGTTTCTGGGGTCACTATGGTCAGAGTAGGTTTATTGGTTTCCAACCCATTCATCACATTTGTGCCAGCGTCTTGTTGCCATTGCCATACTGCAATGGTGTCAGGGTCGCCTTCTATTGCATCGTAACTGGCGCGACCGTCGAGTAAGATGCTCACACCCGCAGGATACACACCTGAGTCTAAATCGGGCCAATCGGCCACGGTAACAGATGCAACAGGGAGTTCGGATTCAGGCTCCACCGTAATAACAAACACATCACTGTCGCTGGTGCCATCGGTGACGACACCGGTCAGTGTAAAGGTAAAGCTCGTGTTCTGTTCAACAACAGGCGCGGTAAAACTCAATGTCGCCCCTGTTGTGTCTAGCGTATATTCTAGTGTCGGCGAAACCTGCCATGTATAAGTAACATCGCCGGTTGCGTTAAACGCACGCGCAGTAAACGATACCGCCTCACCTTCACTTACCGAATGATCATTTGCCGCAAACACACTAAATTCTGCGGTGCTATCGTCACCACTTCCCCCACCGCCGCCACAGGCCGTCAGTAAAACCGTTAACAACAACACACTGAACTTTGTACTCACACGCACCGCCTATAAAGGGAAATAGCCACGTATGACATGCTCTTCATCATCGCAGCTTTATTCCATTGAGATACCTTTAAAGCTAGCAGTTAGTTGTAAATTTACCAATGTAAATGAAGTGCTTGAGTTAACTTTCAGGTAAATATTTTTCCATCACAGAAATAATACCCGTGTAGCGTTGACCATGCTCTGGAGCACTTAACTGAGATTTAATTCTAGCCACTTCTTCCACCCCATTTTGCTGCCCCAAGCGCAATTGCCCTTCAACTCGCGTTACGCGAACCGTAAAACCGGTAATTGCCGACAACAATCGCTGTTTATAATCTTCCACCTGTTCCACAGACCAAGGGCTGTCAACGGATTCAGCGTGATGGCACAACGCAGTCACTACGCCGTCTACTTCGTCGGGTGTATTCAACAGGTTTACCACACCACTAATGTGTACACTGGTAAACAGCCACGTGGGCACTCTAGGAGGTTTCGCATATACCGACGGACTTAAATACGCATTGTCCCCCCAGAAAATAATCTTCACCTCAGGCTGAGTCAGTAAAATATCGCAAAGTGGGTTGCGCTTATCCATGTGACTTTCAAGTTCTAGGGTGTCATCGGTCTTTGTTTTTACGCGAAATGGTAAAGGGCTTGCCGTTAATGCGTTATCCTTTGCCACAATCGTGCCCATAATAATGTCGTCCACCAGCTCAGCGGCAAGATTCATGTCAGAAAAATAATAAGGGGCTGGCGCGTACATATAGGATACTCAATGGTGATGTGAAAAACGTCACAGTAACAAATGTAGGCAAATGGCAATCCTGAAAACAGGTCAAACAGTGTTGAAAGAAGGCCATGTTTTTGGGTCAATCACTTTGGTAAGTGGGCCAAATTGAATCCGCGAGCTAGTCAGCCTTTATCCACAATGGCATGCTCGTCAGTTAATCAAATAAAAAAGTGAAGTAAGTGATGCGTGTATTCTTGTTGTTGATGGTATCCATATTAAGCTCGATAAATATCGCACAAGCGGCAACGTCGAATTCATTGCTGACAGGTACACGTCAACTCAACATCACCAGCTCACAAGTTACGTGGACCGCGCTAGATATATCGCCAGACGGCCAAACATTGATCTTCGACGCGCTGGGCGACATATACACCCTCCCCGTCAAAGGCGGTAAAGCAAAACCACTACTCACCGGCGAGGCCTTTGAGTATCACCCTGTTTATTCACCAAATGGTAAACGTATTGCGTTCTTAAGCGACCGTTCTGGCAGCCTTAATTTATGGGTGGCCAATCAAGATGGCAGCCAACCAAAGCAGTTATCAACCGATACAAGAGCCATGATTTACGCCTCACCTTCTTGGTCGGCAGACGGCAAACAAGTGTACGTATCAAAAATGCATTACTCTCTGCTTGCCTTCGAAGTCTTTGCTTACGACATCAACTCGGGGAATGAAACTCGTGTTACTGACGCCACGCCCACAGAAACTGAAGGCTTCGACAGTCGCCATAATGTCGTGGGTGTGCGCCCCACTGACGACGGCACTTACCTGTATTACAGTAAAAAGCTCGGCACAACATGGTCTCCTATGGTCCCTCCGCAGTGGCATATTTTTCGTCAATCGGTCAAAGGTGGTGATATACATGCCATCATTACTGGAAAGCAAAGTGCCATGAGCCCAGTCCCGTCACATCGGGGCGATATTCTTTTATATGCAACGCAAATGGGAGACAAAACAACTTTGCGGCTACGACATCTCGAAACGGGTGTCGACAACCAATTGCTCGCATCCATCGACCCCAGTGGACAAGAAGGCGGGTACTATATGGGCCTGCTACCCCGCGCAGTATTTTCACCTGATGATCAATACATCTACACCAGCATCAACGGCGAGATTGTCCGTATTCAAGTCAAAGACGGTACACAAACCACTATTCCCATGACGTTTCAGGCCTCGTTGGCAACTCAGCCCAATGCACGTGTTGATATTCCTCCTGAAATCGGCCCAGTACAAGCGCGACTCATCCAACAACCCGCTGTGTCACCAGATGGTCGTAGCATTGCGTTTTCAGCGTTCGGCCAACTTTATGTGCAGTCCACCGGCAAACCAACATCAGCTAAACGTATTCCTCGTACGCCTGAACACGCCTTTCAACCCGCTTGGTCGGCTGATGGAAAATGGCTAACTTACGTAACATGGCAAAGGGAAAAAGGCGGTCATATCTGGAAAATCAACCTTGCCGATAACACCGCACCAGTGCAAATGACATCGCTACCCGATTTTTATCAGCATCCTGTTTTCGCGGCAGATAACCAATCTGTTTTCGCTTTGCGCGCCAATCACTATGATCGTATGCATACATTTGGCGAGGTGTTTAGCCCTGTGAGTAATAACTTGGTGTTGGTGAAAACATCGAAAAAAGCCCCCCTATTACTCAGCGAATTTATTAATGGCAGAAGTCTGCACCGATACCAGAATACGCTGTGGGTAGACTCTCAGGCTGGGTTAAAATCCTTCGATTTAATGCAAAACACAATGGCAGATACTCACCTTGTGTTAGATATGTCGGGTAACCAGTATATCGCAGCAAAATTGCCTGTAGAGCAAGTACGCATAAGCCCTGATGGCCAGTGGTTGTTGGCGCGTTCCGCGGCCCAACTCTATGCCATTGACCTTAGTAAGCAAACTTCTGGCTCGCCGATAGATTTGAGCCAACCTAACGCTGCAATCTACAAAATTACACAAGCGGGAGCTGATTACTTTGGTTGGAGTAATCAGGGGCACGAGATCTATTGGACGGCAGGCAGTACCTACTATACCCAATCATTGGCAGACGCCATTACAGCATCGTCGTCACCCGCGGCATTGGCACTTAACGTAGCGCTTCCTCGCGATGTTCCCGAACAAAACACTTTACTGCGTGGTGCGACCATCCTGACCATGAACAAGGAACAACCTGTCATTGAAAACGCCGACCTTTTGATCAAACGTAACCATATTGCAGCACTTGCAACCCGTGGTTCACTCATACCTGATGCCGACACCAAGGTGATTGATGTCAGTGGTAAATACATTATTCCGGGGCTTATCGATGCCCACGCGCATTGGACAGATTTAAAAAGAGAAGTCATCGATACCCAAAAGCAATGGGAGTTTTCGGTCAACCTTGCGTATGGCGTAACGGCGGCTCTCGACGTGCAAACCTTTACCGCCGATACTTTTGCCTACCAAGATCTTATCGACGCGGGTCGCATGCTAGGGCCACGAGCGTTTTCCACCGGCCCTGGTGTATTTCATAACGTACGTCTTACCTCAGTAGAAGACGCAGAGCATATCCTTGCTCGCTATCGCGACCATTACCGCACTCGCAATATCAAGTCGTACATGGTGGGTAATCGTCAGCAACAGCAATACTTACAGCAAGCCGCACTGAATTTGGGAATGATGCCCACCACCGAAGGCGCGAGCAATTTACGCTTGAACTTACTGCACGCACTTGATGGTTTCAGTGGCAATGAGCACAACTTACCCGTGTCGCCCCTGCATGACGATGTGATCAGCCTATACGTCGACAGTGGTATTTCCTATACCCCTACATTGTCAGTTATGTATGGTGGAGCGCCAGCCTTGTTCGAACAAATCGCGAGTGAGAATCCTTATGACAGTGCAAAGCTGCACCACTTTATTCCAGAATTTATATTAGACAGTAAAACCCGTGACTTACCTCGCTGGCACAGAAACGCCTATGCCCGCATCAGTGACTTTGCCAAAGATGCCCTGGCTATTCAGCGACAGGGCGGCATTGTGGCAATGGGCAGTCATGGTGAGATGCAAGGCATTGGGATGCACTGGGAAATGCAAGCCTATGCCACCAGTGGTGCTACCCCGATGGAAGTATTGTATGCTGCCACAATGGGGTCGGCGACAGCGATTGGTCGAGCATCAAGTTTAGGCAGTATTCAAACTGGAAAACTGGCCGATTTAATTATTCTTGAACAAGACCCACGAACAGATATTCGACATACTCAGAGCATTGAAGCCGTGATGAAAAATGGTCGCTTGTACCAAGGCGAAACACTCGCGCCCTACCCTATACACAATCAATAGATGATTGTTTAAGACGAACTTAGGTGTAAGGAATAATTATTGCTTGGTATACTGATGCCTTATGCATCTGGTCAAGAAGAGAAAACAGGACGTTTCCGCTTTGTAATGATTGTTCAAACCTAGTCCTGGAGATTGATGTGAAAAGCAGTGCCGCTCTACAGCATGTAGACAGACCCGTAACCTCACTGACGGATGAATATCCGGCAGGGTTTGTTGACGATTGGCACAGTCACGAGCGCAATCAAGTCGTTTACGCGACCAAGGGTGTGGTGTCGGTCACCACCGAAACCGGCAGTTATGTTATTCCACCACAGCGGGCTTTGTGGATCCCAGCGAAGATGCCGCACATGGCAACGTCGCGTACCGACGTTACCTTAAAAACACTGTATATCGATTCCGGTAGCCGACAGGGCTTACCGACAGAATGTCGAGTATTCAGTGTGTCTGAATTATTGAAAGCCCTTATTAACCAAGCCGTTAATTTCCCTGTATTGTACGACCTCGACAGCAGAGAAGGGCGCATTATGCATCTGCTCCTCGATGAAATTGAGATGATGCCGGTAGATAAACTGTCTATCCCCATGCCGCATGATCGCAGGCTGGCACGTATCTGCCAGCAGTTTATGCGCGACCCAGCACAAAATCAGAGCTTGGATGAATGGAGTCACGATGCGGGCATGAGTCGTCGTACCTTCACGCGGTTATTTCGCCAACAAACTCAATTGAGCTTTGCAAACTGGTGTCAGCAGGTGCGTCTATTAGAAGCCTTGTCTCGGCTCGCCACGGGTGTACCAATTACAACCGTGTCGTACGATGTGGGATACAGCAGCACCAGTGCCTTTACCTCGGTATTTCACAAAACCTTTGGCGTTCCGCCCAGCAAGTATTACGAATAAGCGCAACAAAAAGGCAACCTCAGTCGCGTGGTCTGGCCCTCTTGCACTATCACCCGACCTTCTCGCGCATGCAGCGTGCGATAACTCACCTACTATGGAGTATTCACGAAAATAACACCAAAGTAGTTGCCCCTTTATGCTGTTAGACAATACCGGACACCTGTCAGCCAACGACATTGTACACATAGCGTTTTCTTCTGCCCGTCACCAACGAGACCTTGTGGCCCGCGGAGAAGTGACCCAACACGACCTTTTCTACGTTGCGCAACATCAGATTACCCAGCACAACCCTACACTAAACGCGGTTGTGCATTATAAAAATGACGGGGCATCTCCTAGTTTCGCCAGCGCTTCTCACCCCGTTCAATTGCCTTATTTATTAAAAGCCTCTGATGAATACCCTGGATTTCCCAAAGAGTGTGGAAGTCGCGCTTTTGTGGGCACAGTCGGCCAACAAAAACACCCTTTTATGCACGCACTCGACAATGCTGGACTCGTTCCTATTGGTATGACAACCATGCCAGAATGTGGCTTGTTGGCATCGTGTGAATCTACTCTTTATGGGCCAGCGAAAAACCCGTGGTCACTCGATTATTCTGCGCTAGGCTCTAGCTCAGGCGCGGCGATTTCAGTAGCCAGTGGGATGGTTCCTTTTGCTCATGCTTCGGATGCAGCGGGTTCGATAAGAATGCCCGCATCTGTGTGTGGCGTTGTCGGCTTTAAACCTAGCGCTGGATACAGCTTACGGGCAAGAGCATACGACTTTATTGACGACTACCTATGTACAGACTCATTGTTAGCTCGTACTGTAGACGATGTGATTGACGCAACCAATCTCACTCGACCGCAACATATTGCTCCTTATCACTTTACCCACCAACCTTTGAAGGTGGCAGTGATCTCCGAGGGTCTCGGAGGGGTCAAGCCATCAGAGGAAGTTGCCGCGGCAATGGCTCGCAGCCGGTCATTACTGGCACAAATCCCCGGCATTACTTTGGTAGACGAACACTATCCTTTCAACGTTCACGCGTTACAAGAAGCTTTGCAAACCTTATGGTGTTACCTCGGTGGGCATGTCACTGACGGCGTAATCTCACGATTAGGCACAGACAATATTGAGCAATGGCTAGAACCATGGACCTTAGGCTTACACGCTAAACGCGCAACATTACCCACCACTGCACTGATCGACGCCTACGCCATTATTGAAAAGGCGCGTTCACAAATGGCTGCTTTTTTTGCCAAGGTTGATGTTGTGCTTTCTCCGGTCGTGAACACCACTACGCCTAAGCTTGGCGACCTGTCGCCTAGTCGGCATTTTGAAACCTTGTGGCAATCACTCTTCGACTTCATGGGCCACACCCCAATTCATAACATGCTCGGGCTTCCGAGCATCAGTATTCCGCTCACCACAACGCCGGAAGGTTTACCAATAGGTACGCTTCTCTCTGCCGCCTTCGGACAGGATGATCGCGTATTACAACTGGCACAACAATTAGAGCAACTTAGCCCATGGGCACAGCGCCGCCCTTCTTTAAATACGACGACGATTAAGGAGTAATCTATGCTCAACCGCAGACAATTTATCAAAGGTACTGGTGCTGCATTAGTCGCAAGCCAAGTTGCTTGTGCAGTAAGAGGCGTAGACAGTGCTGATACGGTCTACATTAATGGTGACATTTGGACTGGCGATATCACCCTACCCCGTGCCACTGCAATGGCAGTGAAAGGCAACCAGTTTGTGGCTGTTGGTGAACAAGCGGTATCAGCACTCACCACTGCATCTACCCGCGTGGTGGATTTACAAGGCGCGTTTGTGGCCCCAGGGTTTATTGATAATCACACCCATTTTTTATTGGGCGCTCGCACGCTTAATCAAGTTAACCTTCGCCAAGCCAATAGCAAAGCAGCGTTTATGCAAACGGTGAAAGAAAAAGCCGCAACACTCGCACCGGGCGAATGGATTGAAGGAGGGAACTGGGACGAACAATTATGGGGGGGAGAATTGCCGACCAAAGAATGGCTCGATGCCGTTACGCCTCACCATCCCGTGGCTGTGGCACGACTCGACCTACATATGCTTTTACTTAATTCAAAAGCCTTGGCGATGGCCGGTATCGACAAACACACACAAGCACCAGTAGGTGGTGTGATTATTAAAGATCACAACGGCAACCCAACCGGTATTGTGAAAGACCAAGCCAAAGAACTCGTTTTTCGTGTCAGCCCAAAGCCAAACCTCGATACTAATATTGCCAGCTTTCAAAAAGGCATTGAACACGGCCTGTCTCACGGGGTCACCCAATGTCATATTAAAGCCATTAATTGGGAGTGCCACGATACATTAATGGCAATGCGAGAACGGGGAATTCAACCCAATATGCGATTTAACTCCTATGTGCCGATTCAGCACTGGGAACGCATTTATGCCCAAATTCAAGAAATGGGCACGGGTGATGACTATATTCGATGGGGTGGGTTAAAAGGCTTGTTTGACGGTTCATTAGGTTCGCGCACCGCGCTGTTTCACGATGCCTATGCCGATGACCCGTCGACACACGGTATGACAGTACAAGATCCCGAGCAACTCAAACAATGGACACAACAAGCTGATAAACATCAACTCAGGGTGTCAATTCACGCTATTGGTGATGAAGCCAATGACATGGCGCTGGATATATTTGCTCATACTATTAAAACCAATGGTCGTATTAATCCTAATCGTCGATTTACCATTGAACATGCGCAGCATCTAACCCAATCTGCCATTCCGCGTTTCGCCAAATTGGGCGTGATCCCCTGCGTTCAGCCATATCACGCTATTGATGACGGGCGCTGGGCGGTAAACCGCATTGGCACCCAACGCCTTCAAGGTACTTATGCTTTCCATTCGTTGCTCGCCTCGGGTGCACGGCTGAGTTTCGGCTCAGACTGGCCTGTCGCCCCACTCGATCCTCTAGTTGGTATTGAAGCAGCAGTGCTACGCCAAACCATTGATGGCGCGAACCCCCAAGGCTGGCTACCGCAACAAAAAGTCTCAGTCGACACCGCACTGACCGCGTACACCGTTAACAACGCCTACGCCTGTGGCCAGCAAGATAAATTGGGCAGTATCACTCCGGGTAAATTGGCAGATTTTGTTGTACTTGCCGAGTCGCCCTATCACGTTGAACCTACAGCGATTAGCAAAATTCAGGTACAAAGCACCGTGGTTGGCGGCGAAGAAAAATACCAAAAAGTATAACTTATCCTGTTTTCATCGCGTTTTTTCACCCTCAGAAAAGGCGCGATGAACGATTAATTTTTATTCTGGCCTGACAAACAAACTATATGACCCAGCTTTGAATCTAATCGCTTAAGCTCTCCCTTACACTCGTTGATAGAACAAAAATAATACGAAAACATGTGTTGAAAGGAGAAACCACACCATGGGAAATACATATAAAAATAAGCAAATTAAAGGCCTTAGCCTACTTGCCAGTGCTATCACGCTAGCCTTAAGTGGTCCAGTATCAGCGCAACAAACTCCCCCCGAGAATGATGAGTCGGCTGATCCTTTTGAGGTTATTGAAGTCACGGCCAATAAACGCTCGAGCAATATCAGAGATGTGGCTGGCTCTGTTAGCGCTCTCACAGGTGAACAACTTGAAAAACTCGGTGCTGACAGCTTATCCGACTATATTAACCGCCTTCCCGGCGTACACTTCAACGACTATCAACCTGGCGTTTCTGAGGTCGTTATTCGCGGTGTGTCTGCAACCACTTATCACGAGCAGGGGCAAACAACGGTAGGTTATTTCATTAACGATATTCCACTGTCTGAAGCGGGTTGGCCAATCGTAATCCCCGACATGGATACATTCGACCTCGAACGGGTAGAGGTATTGCGCGGACCACAAGGTACTTTGTACGGTGCGTCAAACCTTGGTGGCTTGGTGAACTACATCGCCAAAGATGCCGACTTAGGTGGATTAGACGCCACCGTTGATTTGAGTGCAGGTTCGACACGCCATGCCGGTGAAGCCAACTATGCCGTGAAAGCCATGTTCAACGCGCCGATTATTGAAGATGAGTTGGCCGTCAGAATTGTTGGTTTAAAACGCTACGACGCAGGTTATTTACACAATGTAGGGACCGGCGAAAAAGGATCTAACGATTTAGCCGTTACGGGATACCGTGGTTCGGTGGTGTATCAACCCACTGTTGATACCAAAATTAGCTATATGGGCATGGTGCAAGAAACCCATCTAGACGACCAAACCTACACCACAATTCCCACATACACACGTGATACATTTATCGCGGAACCCCACGACACAGAATTTAGTTTACACAGCCTGCGCCTCGACCAAAGTTTCGACTTCGCCGACTTAACGGTTTTGGGCGCCTATGCATCAAAAGACAGTGTCATTTCTTTTGACTACACCATTTACGGTTTGCTCGATGCCACCGCCAACACACGTTACGACGGTATCGGCGAATCAGACAGTCGCCACTTTGAAGCGCGCTTTTCGTCGAAAGACAACAGTGTTTTTCAATGGATCCTTGGTGCCGTACATTATACCAGTGACAAAATGGTAAACGACGCCATTTACCAAGAAGGGGCTATCGACTTTATCAACGCCAACCCCGACTCTTTTGGCGGTAATAGTGGTGATTTGTTAGCTCCGGGTAACTACTTTAACCAATACATTGTTAACCAGAGTAACGAAGATTCTGCTATTTTTGGTGAAGTGAGCTGGGATGTCACCGACGCATTTAACGTTACTGTGGGCGGCCGATATTTTGATACCAGCAGCACATCGAATGTTACCACACCGCCCTACGCCAACTACCTTGATGTATATAATGCCGACACGACCAGCTTTGGTGGCGAGTCATCGGAAACCGGATTTACCCCTAAGTTCACTGCTAAGTATCGCTTCTCACCGAGTGTTATGGCTTATTTCAACTATTCAGAAGGCTTCCGAGTAGGTGGTACCAACCCCAATGCTGCGATTTCTGAAGGGACTGAACAAACCTATGCCCCAGATGAGAGCAAGAACTATGAGGTAGGTACGCGTTTAGATTTACTCGACCGTACTGTTCAACTCGATGCCACTCTGTTTCGTATCGATTGGACCGACATGCAAGTCCGCTTGTTTAATGACATGGGGCTTGCTTATGTGACCAATGCTGGGCAATCTCGTATTGATGGTGTGGAATTTACCGGTGCGTGGCGCCCTACTTCTTGGTTCGATTTCAACACCAGTGTGACATACCTCGACTCAAGGCTGACCGCCTTTTTACCCGCCACCTACGCCGCAAACGGCAATGGCGGATATGCAGCAGGCACACCGCTTCCCGGCGCGGCCAAGTGGACATTGTCAAATAACCTTACCGTGACACTTGAATCATTGCCATTTATGCCTCGCCTGTCGCTGTCACACCGTTATCTCGACAAGTCACCCGTCGCCTTTGAATCGGTCACCCAACGCGGTGGATTCAGCCTTGTGGATTTCAAAGCTGATATGCAAATCACAGATCAAATAGAGGTGAGTTTATTTGCCAAAAACGTATTTGATAAATATGGCATTGTTAACTCACCATTTGGTGACGACCAGCCAGATAATCCGCTAGGAAGTATTACTCGCCCCCGCACGCTGGGCGTGAGTATGGTTTGGAAAATGTTTTAATTTCCTTAACGACAGAAAATGCAATGTGTCCCTGTGCATTGCATAAAACAAAGGCCAGCTTGCTATCGAGCTGGCCTTTTCTTTTTTACCCCGTGTATTGGTATTATTGCGCGCCGAAATGCATCGAAAACTCAATACCGTAGAAGCGCGGTGGGCCTGCTACAAATGTTGGGTTACCGAAGCTCCCTCCTGTATTTCCCGCATCCACTAAATATTCGGTATCAAATAAATTGTTAACGAACACATTCACCGACCACGCTTGTGTGGTGTTTTCAATACCGATGCGCAGGTTGGTTAAATTCACTGCATCTTCTGCAATCGCTAACCCAGCGATTGGGGCATTGTCGGTTTCAAAAAACACGTCTGAACGATAGCTGTGTACCACAGAACTGGTGAGCTGATAATTAGCCGTTATGGGAGTATGGTAAAAAGCCCCGACACTCGCAGTCCATTCGGGCTGCAATCGAAAACGGTTTCCAGCTAAATCACCATTATCAGCATCGTCGTCGATGGTAGCATCGATATAAGCCGCATTAGCCAACACTTCAAAACCATCGGTGATCAGTGCCGTTACTTCTATTTCCGCGCCAATGTTGGTCGCCGCGCCCGCATTGGCCGTGTAAAAGTCTCCGGCTTCATCTTGCAAAGTTACCTGAAAGTCTGAGTAATCTTGATAGTACACTGACGCGGCATAACCCACCTTGCCGTTGAGTGTTTGCCCTTTCAATCCAGCTTCATAGTTCCAAACGACTTCTGCGGCGATGGCATCAACGTCAGCGACAACATTACCCGCACTGTCTGTTGTACTGTTAACTTCAATCACATCACTTCGGCGACCTTTACTAATGGTGGCAAAAACATTTAAGTCGGGCGATATCGCATACAAAGCATTGAATCGCGGTAGCCAAGCGCTGTAGTCACCAGAAGCGGTGAACTTCTCTCCGTCGGTACTGACGAGTGGCAACAGTGGGCTACCACTCAGTAAGCCGTCCGGTGATACACTACTAAAGCCACTTTCTTTGTCTTCGCTTACGTAGCGTAAGCCTGCGGTAAGCTGCAGGTTGTTGTTCACGTAATAGGTTAAATCGGCAAACGACGACAATGTCGTATTGTCACCAAAATTGGTATATTCCGCATAATAAGGAACTGCGGTTTGTGCACCGTTGACCAACAAGCTGGTGTAATCGGTACAACTCAACCCTGTAGACACATAACCCAAACAATTTAAGTAGGTGACTTCCTCTGTACTAAAAGGCACTCGCTGGTGCCCTTCTTCTGAAAAATAGTTCACGCCATAAATGGCCGTGTATTGGTCAGTGTCAACCACAACGCGAAACTCTTGGCTCAACTGTTCACCTTCGGCATCCTCGCCAAATTCTAGAAACCACGCTTGTGTGCCGTCGGCATCAAAGACTTCCAACGAATCAAAGTTTCTAAACCCTGTTATTGAAGTTAGGGTCGTTGTATCTGACAGCGCATATTCAATGGTCGCATTTATGTCATTTACAGTACGCTCTATACCGAGCTTGTCTTTACCAAACACTTCACCCGACAACGGACTACCAGCCATTTCCACATAGCTAAACGGGCTAGTGTCTCCGTCTGTCGGAGCATAAACACCATTTTTAAACGAGGTTCCCGTATCGTTATTGCGTTCATAGCTATAGACCAAATCAACGGTCAGGTCGTCGGTTGGGGTAAACCGCAATGAAGGACGAAAGGCCAAACGCTCAATACCTTGCATGTCTTCCTGTTGAGTCCACCCTGCTGTCACTGCGCCCTCATCACCGGCAATATTCTCAATGTAGCCATCGCGGGTGCGATACTGCAACGCCAAACGGCCTTGCACCTCACGGTTACCCCCGGTGACAAAACCCGACAACGTAGTGGCATTATAATTACCCAATCCCAACGTAAACTCAGCACTCATGGCTTCTTCTGGCTTGCGGGTAATAACACTCACTGCCCCCACAGAAGATGCAGTACCAAACAAAGTTGCTTGTGGTCCTTTTACTACCTCTACACGTTCAATGTCATATAGTTCGAAATACGAACCGCGACTGCGTGATACATCAACACCATTGTAATAAACAGAGACTCTCGGTGCCGATTGAGCTGAGCCACTGTCTGAGGTAATACCGCGGATCACAAACCCCGGGTTATTGGGGCTTTGTTCTTGAATAACCAAGCCCGGCGTAATATCTGATAGCACATCTAGTTCAGCCACGCCCAACTGTTCTAGAAATTTGCCATCGTATGCACTAATTGCGACAGGTACATCGGCAATTGATTGCTCGCGCTTCTGCGCCGTTACCATGATTTCATCAATGATTCGGCTGTCATCAACGGCCTGTGCAACAGCGTTAGAAGAAGAAAGCGCTGTGGTAATAACTACAGCGACAGAAGAAAGAGGAAAAGCATTCAAACGGGTCATGTCTACGTTCCGTATGGATTTAAAAACGTAGACAATAGTGGTCTTACAAGTCAGTTAAATGTCGCAACCTTGACAATAAAATGAAGTTTTTACTACGACAACATGAATCACTAAAACAATTAGCTATCAATAAGTTTGCGCGCATTACGCACTGCTTTCGGGTGCATTAACTTTTCTAACTCGGATAAGTAATTGGCAATTATTGCGTGCTGTTTTTTATCGTCGGTCACTGCATTATATAGCCACCGATATGCGTCTTCGTAATCATATGGGCTGCCGTAACCATCAATAAATAGATTGGCCAACTGCATTTGTGCTTTCAAGTTCCCCAGTGCAGATGCTTCTCGTAAATAAACAACCGCCCGCTGTTTATCTTCTTGTACCAATGTACCTTTTGCATAGTAGCGCCCCAATTGTTCTAGCGCAGCTGGCAAGCCTTGTTGGGCGGCATCTCGCATCAATGCAACCCCTCGCTCGGGCTGAGCATCAACGCATACCCCCCAAGCCAGCATGTCACCCCATAAAAACTGATAAGCAGGCTCTAACAACACTTCGGCATGAGCTTCTATATCTTGTACCAACTGGCAGCGATCGAGCACAACGCGGTCGAGATGCTCGTTTTTATTGATTAATTTGATCAACTCATCTTGAGAATAAATCTGCACCGCTTTTATTGTTTGTGCCTGCAAGCCAATAGGCGCGAATAAAGAGAGTGCACAAAGCAGCAATAGTGAGTGTCGCATAGAAGCTCCTCAACAGATCATAGACAGAGTAATTATCGGCAATCTTCGTAAATACTTAACGAGCAAGATAACAGATGAAAAAAAGTATTCCGTTAATCAGTACAGCTTATTTAATCGCGCGTATCAAGTATGCTTTTTTCTGTGGCCACGCTGACTATATCTAAACTGAACAAGGAAAAAGTAATGCAAACACTTACACAAATCGAAACTCAAACGGTGTCTGGTGGCCTTACCCGTGAAGATACTCAATTTATTACTGGCATGTTAGCCGGCGCGGTATCGGGTGGTAACGGGTTTATTATGGGGGCCGTTGGCTGGCTTGCTGGTAAATACTATGATTTCCAGAGTGGCGTGTCATTTGATGCCCCGTCTGGCTACCTATCCAACCATTTAACTACAGCGCAATATCGTCAAATGCAGACGACGCGATAAAAAAGACGCATTATAAAGGGGAAGGTGTTTTCGCACTTTCCCGTTCAAATAAGTGGAAACGCAACACAAAATAAGGGAGCTAGTATGTTTCAGTATCGCAAAATATCATTTATCTCTGACATTATTTTCTCAATGTTGGCAGCTGCTCTTGGCATTGCCTTATTTTTAACGCCATCTCTCTTTGAGTACGAAGCAGTGAGAATTATCGTCTTAATCGGGCTTACCGTGCTTCCGCTAAAGTATCTTCTCACCATAAAAAAGCTATCAAAACCATAACTTCGATTAAACGCTCATGGTCGTTGGCGACAAGACTCCCCAGAGAATCGCTAAACTGAGTCATCCGAAATCGAACTTTAATGGTATAATTCCGTACATTAAATTTTGACTGGCCGTCGTATTCTAAATGAAATACAAAGATTTACGGGATTTTATCCAACAGCTAGAAGCCAAGGGTGAACTTAAACGTATTACCCAACCTATCGATACTGATCTGGAAATGACAGAAATTGCTGACCGCACCCTGCGTGCTGGCGGCCCAGCACTGTTGTTTGAAAACCCAAAGAATCACGACATACCTGTGCTGGCAAATCTATTCGGCACTCCTGAACGCGTTGCGATGGGCATGGGCCAACCCTCCGTTGCTGCCTTGCGTGATGTGGGTAAGCTCCTCGCATACCTGAAAGAGCCAGAGCCGCCTAAAGGCATTAAAGACTTGTGGGACAAGCTCCCTATCTTCAAACAAGTACTGAACATGCCAGCAAAAGAACTGAGAAAAGCCCCGTGTCAGGAAGTTGTACTTACCGGCGATGACGTTGATTTAACCAAGCTTCCTATTCAACGTTGTTGGCCCGGAGACGCTGCACCGTTGATCACCTGGGGGCTGACTGTTACCAAAGGCCCGCATAAGAAACGTCAAAATTTGGGTATTTACCGCCAACAGGTATTAGGCAAAAACAAAGTCATAATGCGCTGGTTATCCCATCGTGGCGGCGCGCTGGATTTTCGTGAATGGTGTCAAACCCACCCGGGCGAACCCTATCCTGTGTCGGTTGCTTTGGGCGCAGACCCAGCAACAATTTTAGGTGCCGTCACGCCTGTACCAGACACGCTCAGTGAATATGCCTTCGCTGGTTTATTACGTGGCGAAAAAACAGAAGTTGTAAAGTCAGTAAGTAATAACTTACAAGTACCTGCAAGCGCCGAAATCGTACTTGAAGGGTATATTGCACAAGACGAAACCGCACCGGAAGGACCATACGGCGACCACACGGGCTACTACAACGAAATCGACACCTTCCCTGTGTTTACCGTCACTCACATTACGCATAGACGTAACCCCATTTATCACTCAACGTACACAGGTCGTCCACCCGATGAACCTGCCGTGTTAGGTGTAGCCTTGAACGAAGTTTTTGTACCTATATTGCAAAAACAGTTTCCAGAAATTGTTGATTTTTATCTTCCACCTGAAGGCTGCTCTTATCGTATGGCGGTAGTGACGATGAAGAAGCAATATCCAGGTCATGCCAAACGCGTTATGATGGGAGTGTGGTCGTTCTTACGTCAATTTATGTACACCAAGTTTGTGATTGTGTGTGACGACGACGTGAATGCCAGAGATTGGAATGACGTTATTTGGGCTATCACCACACGAATGGACCCAGCCCGCGACACCACCATGATCGAAAACACCCCCATTGATTATCTCGACTTTGCCTCTCCTGTCTCTGGGCTTGGCTCTAAAATGGGACTAGACGCCACCAACAAAATGCCCGGTGAAACTGATCGCGAATGGGGCACGCCAATCGTCATGGACGAAGCAGTAAAACAGCGCGTTGATGACATCTGGGATGAGCTTGGTATTATGGACCAGCCATCCACTCTCAAATCAAAGAATTAAGAAGGGCTTACATGTCAGAATTTGAATGTCAGGTTAGCAATATCGAACCGTTGACCAACATAGTATATAAAGTTGAGCTAACCCCTGCGGCTCCTGTCGACTTTAAAGCCGGCCAATATGTGATGGTACATATGGCCGAAGATGATAAACGCCCTTTTTCAATTGCAAACGCTGCCTATGACAATAGCCGTATTGAATTGCACATTGGCGCAGACCCTCAAAACGCTTATGCAACGCAAGTATTAGAACGCATGCGAGCAGAAGGAAAAATCACCCTGAGCGGTGGTCACGGTGAAGCATTCTTCCAACCAAATGGCGCTCCGGTGATCCTTATTGCAGGTGGAACAGGTTTCTCATACACCTATTCCATTCTCATGCAATCACTGAAGCAAGATCCCAATACTGACATTACTTTGTATTGGGGAGGGCGTCACGCAGACGATTTGTATTATCGCAAAGAATTGGTGTCATTAGCCGCACATCACCCGCACTTTACGTTTGTACCTGTGGTTGAATTTGCATCCGACGACTGGGAAGGTCGTACAGGTATGGTTCATCACGCAGTCATGGCCGATTACCCCACTTTTGATATCCACCAAGTTTATGTTGCTGGACGATTTGAAATGGCCAAAGTCATCCGTGACGACTTCGCAGAACGAGGACTAAGCAAAGACCAGCTATTTGGTGATGCCTTCTCATTTATCTAAGCGCAATAGGACATAATAATGAAAACAACACTCCTAGCCTCTGTACTCTCTGTTGGAGTGGCGTTGCCGTTAGCAGCAAACGCCGCACCGACCGAAATCACTTATCAGGATCAACCTCAACTGCATAGCATCGCTTCGTCGGTGTCGGCAGAACGCATTGAGCAAAACATTCGCACATTAGTCGGCTTTGGCACGCGCCACACCTTATCTGAAACACAGTCAGAAACACGAGGAATTGGCGCCGCTCGCCGCTGGATAAAGCGTGAGTTTGAGAAAATTTCTGCTGAGTGTGGGGGGTGTTTAGAAGTTTATTATTCCAAAGACACTATCAGTGGTGAAAAACGCATCCCCAATGCGACTGAAGTTGTTAGTGTCATTGCTATTCAACGAGGTACAACCGATCCTTCGCGCTACGTGTTGATGTCTGGCGACATAGACTCTCGCGTGTCCGATGTCATGGACGCAACATCCGACGCTCCTGGAGCCAATGACAATGCATCAGGTGTTGCAGGCACGTTGGAAGCGGCCCGAGTACTAAGCCAATACCAGTTTAATGGCAGCATTGTGTACGCCGCACTATCAGGGGAAGAACAAGGCCTATTTGGTGGCAAAATTCTTGCCCAGCAAGCCAAAGAAGAAGGCTGGCGCATTAAAGCAGTATTAAACAACGACATGATTGGCAACATAGCGGGTATCAACGGCGTTATTAACAACACCACCGCACGCTTATTTGCTGAAGGCACTCGCGTAACAGAAACCGAACGCGAGGCGACAGTCCGTCGCTTTACTGGTGGCGAAGTAGACTCACCAAGCCGTAACTTGGCTCGCTACATCGACTGGATCGCAGACCGCTACATTCCTAATCTCGACACCATGGTGGTGTATCGTTTGGATCGTTTCGGCCGCGGTGGTCATCACCGCCCGTTTAACGATTTAGGCTACCCGGGTATCCGCATTATGGAAACCAATGAAAACTATCATCGCCAACACCAAGATTTACGCACCGAGAACGGTATTGTTTATGGCGATACCATCGACGGCGTCAATTTCGATTATGCCGCCAAGCTCACTGCATTAAACGCTGTGAGCCTCGCCAGTATGGCATGGGCGCCGTCGCCACCAGCCGAGGTGAGTATTGAAGGCGCGGTGAAACCGTCGACAACACTGCGTTGGCAAGCTCTGGATAAATCTCAAAACCCTCAATTGGCAGGATACAAAATTTACTGGCGATATACCGATGCACCACAATGGCAATTTAGCCGTTTTGTTGGCGATGTGAGCGAATTTACGCTAGAAAACGTAGTGATTGATAATTATTTCTTTGGTGTGGCCAGTGTGAGCAAAAGCGGTGTCGAAAGCCCAGTTGTGTTCCCCGGTGCCGCCGGCAGTTTTGGTAAATAACGCCTATGACACATTTGGTTAAGACGATATGCGCGGCGGTTTTATGTTTAGTGTTTAGTACCGCCCATGCCTCACTCACACTTGTTGCCAATCCCTACCCGACGTTTATTAGCGGGCAGAGCGATGAACCAGCCCGTATTAACGCCGTAATCAACGAAGCATTTAAACGCGCAGGGATTAGCATAACCTTAGTGGTTGAACGACCGGCTTTTTCTGGCTCTGGGTTATTGAGTGGCAAGTATCAAGGCGAATTTGCTCGATTAACGCTGGCTGAGCCTAACGACCAGTTTTTGTATTCTCGCCCATTTTCTCCGGCGCATTTGTATTTAGCGAGTAAATCTACCCCATTAACAGGCGTCAAACACTTCGAACATGTTATGGGCAGCAGAGTGGCTGCAGAAAATCGCCTCGTCAACACACCATTACTACGCGAAGAGAAAGCCGTAAATTGGGCTCGTAATCCATCAACCTATGATGTTTTCAAACAGGTTGCTGACAAGCGCGCTGATTTTTTACTGGCAGACAAACTCATTATCGACGAGTTTAATCTGTTATTGACTGACGCTGATGAAGAGCCCTTGGTCGTTTCACCAAGCCCTTTGGTGAAGGCCGATTTTGTCATCTCGATCAATAAACAAGTGAAAGACGCGCCAGCTATCATCAGTGCCTTCAATCAAGCGATTGAAAGCATGCGTGAAGACAACACACTGGCAACATTGCTGCAAACACCCGCTGCATCTCGCAAAAGCTTACTTGATGCCAACGTATACAAACGCCTAGTACGTGAGTGGTAAACTTACTTTAGGCCCATGTTTGTTGGCTACGCGCCACAATGTTTTGCATACACGCCATGATGTGATCGCGAAACCACTGGTGCTCATAATCATCGCGATACTTCACATGCCACGCTGCAAGCACCTCAACGAGCGGCAGTGAAGGCGGCAACGCTATTAACGACATATCAAGGCTTTGTTTCAGTTGATACGCAATCATCCCAGGCATCGTTGCGACCGCATTTGACTCCCTCGCCGTCAGCGCCGCCGAGAAAAAGCTCGGTACCATAAACTGGTGGCTCCGAGACAGTGAAAACTGATTCAGCACCGCATTCACTTCATGGTCAAATTCCGTCTGAATGGTGGCCAATACATGGGGATAAGCAAGCAACGAAGCTTCATCCACGGTGGTACTTTTCAAAGGGTGGTCAGGGGCGACCAATCCAACCAAAGCCACTTCACCCAGCTTTTTAACGACGGTTTCCGGCGGAAATCCACGTCGTCCACTAATTTCAATATCGATATTATCCGCTCGAAAATCTCCCGAGGGAAACTCACCGATAAAGTGGAACCCCACGTGCGGTGCTTCAGCTTGAATTCGAGGCAATAGTTCACGACTGATCACGCCCGCTAAAGTACCATCGCAACGCACCCGAAATACGCGCTGACAAGCTTGCATGCTGTCGGGTTGTTGTCGAGTAGCTAGAGATTCAGCCAACCCCAACAAAGTCCTCAATTCTGACTGCATAGCTTCGGCTCGAGGTGTTTTTACCAAGTGTCGACCAGACCGCACTAACAATTGATCGTGAAATGCCTCGCGCAGCTGAGACAGCGCACGGCTGACGGTTGGTGCACTCATCGAAAGAATACGCGCTGTTTCGGTCACACTTTGCGTTAACAGTAACTGTTCAAGTATGGGCAATAAATTGAGGTCGACACGATGGAGCACACCATTACCGGATTTCATAATATGAAATAACTCTTTTTAAATTTTTCAATTTTGACAACTCATCACGCACAGTAACATGAGTAAAAGGTTTTACAAGGAAAACACCATGCGACTACTACCCTCCCGCTGGGCCCTCGTTGGCGTGATCAGTCTGTGCTTATCGTCAGCATTTGCTCACGCCGCGTCAGGCCAGTTATCTGCCGAAGCACAGCAAATTATTCAACAATACAATATGCAACACATACCCCATGAAGGCCCCTATTTTCTGCAAACAGCGAAAAGTCATGAGCTAATTGAGGGCCAGATGGCTAAACGCTATCAAGGTACGCGGTATGCGTACACGGCCATATTATCTATGATGACCGACGTCGACTTTTCAGCTCTTCATCAACTTAACAGCGATGAAATTTGGCACTTCTACGGTGGTGCGCCGGCCGAAATTGTCATGCTCTACCCTGACGGTAACACCGACGTAATTATTTTCGGTAATCAAATATCACAAGGCCAGCAACCGCAAGTGGTTGTGCCTAGAGGAGTATGGATGGGCGCGCGCCTGTTACCGGGCGCAGAAAAAGACTACACATTTTTCGGCACTACCATGGCTCCAGGCTTCGAATACCAAGATTACACCGCCGGCAAGCGAGATAGCTTATTGCGAGATTATCCCGCACAAGCTGCACGTATTATCGCGTTAACTCGCCCAGACAAAGACACCGAACTGACTCAGGAAGGTCAAGTGAAAACCACACAACCACCAGTACACATTGAAGAACTTATAGGCCTTAACGGTCCGGTAGTAAACGCAGCAACGAGTGTTGCCAAAGTCTCTATGGCGGCTAACTCCCAATTGCCACTGAGCTTTAATAAAGAAAATACCGAAGTGGTAATAGTGGTCAGCGGAACCGGCACATTAACCATTGCGGGCCAACCAACTCCGCTTTCGCCCAACGCAGTGGTTCTACTTCCACCGCAAGTGAAGTACCAATTTTATGCCAGCAGTGACTTGGTGTTCTACGCCATTGTCTCTCCAGCGTTTGAACCCAGTGACCATATCGAGATCAAGGAGTAACGAGTATGCCATTTCTACGACTATGCCTGTACATGATGCTTTTCTGCGTCTCTCTTTGCACTTATGCCCAGCCGCCAATTAAAATTAAGGCTGTGGTTTTGGTTAACTTTGAAATTGGCGAAGACACCGGTGACACCGCCGGAGAATTCCAACATTGGATGACACGAGGCATTGACGGCAAAACACCACTCACCTGTACACCTCTTCCATTTAGCACACACGATGCATGCCTTGACCACACCCAAAGTGTATTGGTTACCTATACCGGCCTAACGGCTGATAAAGCAGCGGCAAGTGTGATGGCATTAGGTCTTGACCCTAGGTTTGACTTTAGCGAAAGCTATTGGCTCATTGGCGGAATTGCCGGTATTGATGCAGACGACGGCTCTCTTGGTTCCGCGGTGTGGGGAAAGTACATAGTAAATGGAGATTGGGCACATGAAATCGACCCGCGTGAAATGCCTGCGTCTTGGGACATTGGCTATATCCCTTTCGCTCGCAATGAGCCGTACGCGCAGCCAGCCAAAGATGAGCAAGGAAAAGTATTCGCGTTAAATACCCAGTTGGCCGATTGGGCATACCAATTTACGCAAAGCCTACCGCTAGCGAGTAGCGAACAAATGGTGTCTATTGCCAAGGAATATACGACTCAACCTAACGCACAACGAGGCCCAATAGTGATGCAAGGCGACAATGTGTCTGCCAGTACATTTTGGCACGGAAAAATTCTGAACAAATGGGCGAATGATTGGATGCACTATTGGACTGAAGGCAAAGGCGAATTTGTCACCAGTGCAGTCGAAGACAGCGGCATTATGGAAGCAATCCGCTTTTTAGCACAGGGGCAGCGTGCTAATACGCAACGAGTCATGTTACTCAGAACGGCGAGTAATTTCACAACGCCTCCTCCTCACCTCGACGCCGCGACCAACCTTGCACGTGAGATGTCGGGCTTTGGCGCAATGGAGCCCGCGGTAGAAAACCATTGGCGTGTTGGCAGTGCCGTAATCAGAGAAATTGTTAACAACTGGAGTCAGTGGCAACAAAAGCCGTAACAAGTTAAAGAGGCCGCCGCCAATCGTGGAGGCCTCCAACTATCGAATGATTAGCAGTCGAATCGATCGGCGTTCATCACCTTAACCCACGCGTTAACAAAGTCTTTTACAAACTTCTCCTGATTATCGTCTTGGGCATAAACCTCTGCGTACGCACGCAATATTGAGTTAGAACCAAAAATCAAATCAATGCGTGACGCCATATATTTCGTATCTCCCGTAACTCTGTCAATCAAGGCAAAATTGCCGTTATCGGCAGGAGCCCAGCGATAAGCCATATCCGTAACATTCACAAAGAAATCGTTAGTTAGCAAGCCTTCCCGCTCGGTAAATACGCCTAATTGAGAACCGCCATAATTGGCGCCCAGTACCCGCATCCCGCCTATTAGCACTGTCATTTCCGGTGCGGTTAAGCCCATCAACTGAGTGCGGTCGAGTAACAGCTCTTCAGCCGCCACCGAATAATCGCGCTGTAACCAATTGCGATATCCGTCGTGAATAGGCTCAAGAGGCGCAAATGAATCGCCGTCGGTCATGGCGTCCGTTGCATCTCCTCGTCCAGGCATAAATGGTACTGTGACCGAGAAACCAGCGTCACTAGCGGCCTTTTCTATCGCGGCTGACCCAGCAAGCACAATGAGGTCAGCCAAGCTGACTTTCTTCGACAACGACGCTTGAATACTTTCCAGCGTGCTGAGTACCCGCTGTAACCGCTCTGGCTCGTTGCCCTGCCAGTCTTTCATCGGCGCTAAGCGAATTCGCGCGCCATTGGCCCCGCCGCGGTAATCAGAACAACGGAAAGTACGCGCACTGTCCCAAGCGGTGGTAATCATATCTGCACTGGATAAACCACTATCGAGTAGCGTCGATTTAAGCGCTGCAATATCGTTAGCATCAAGGGTGTAATTTACAGCCGGTACAGGATCTTGCCATATTAGGTCTTCAGCGGGCACATCTGCGCCAAGGTAGCGAGCTTTAGGGCCTAGATCTCTGTGCGTTAGCTTAAACCATGCTCGCGCAAACACATCAGAGAAATACTCAAAGTCATCGTTAAACTTTTCAATGATTTTGCGGTACGTCGGGTCCATTTTCATCGCCATATCCGCATCTGTCATGATGGGATTCAAGCGAATACTGGGGTCTTCAACATCTACGGGCTTGTCTTCTTCTTTAATATCAACCGGTTCCCACTGCCACGCACCGGCTGGGCTTTTAGTGAGTTCCCAATCATAGTTAAGAAGTAAGTAGCAGTAACCGTTATCCCATTTAGTCGGATGCGTAGTCCACGCCCCTTCAATCCCCGAAGTCACGGTGTCTCTGCCGATCCCTCGCGACGTGTGATTATTCCACCCCAAACCTTGTTCGCTGATATCAGCCGCTTCGGGTTCTGGGCCTAACAAAGCAGCGTCGCCATTGCCGTGCGTTTTCCCCACGGTGTGCCCACCCACAGTCAGCGCAGCGGTCTCTTCGTCATTCATCGCCATACGCGCAAAGGTCTCGCGTACTTGCGCGGCAGTTTTTAATGGGTCAGGGTTACCATTCACCCCTTCTGGATTCACATAAATTAACCCCATTTGTACTGCCGCCAAGGGGTTTTCCATTGTGTCTGGGGCATCAACATTGTCATAGCGATGGTCGCTGGGTGCTAACCATTCTCTTTCAGCCCCCCAGTACACATCTTTCTCGGGGTGCCAAATATCTTCTCGTCCACCAGCAAAACCAAAGGTTTTTAGCCCCATGGACTCATATGCCATATTGCCCGCCAAAATCAGCAAATCGGCCCACGATATTTTGTTGCCGTATTTTTTCTTAATTGGCCATAACAACCGCCGAGCTTTGTCGAGATTAACGTTATCTGGCCAAGAATTAAGTGGCGCAAAGCGTTGGTTACCGGTGCCACCGCCGCCACGACCATCAGCAATGCGATACGAGCCAGCTGCATGCCACGCCATACGAATCATTAAACCGCCATAGTGCCCCCAATCCGCCGGCCACCAAGCCTGACTGGATGTCATCAACGCTTTTAGATCTGATTTCACCGCGTCTAAATCCAGCGACGAAAAAGCCTCAGCGTAGTTAAAATCGGGGTCTAGCGGGTTGGTCTTGGTATCGTGTTGGTGAAGAATGTCGAGGTTTAACGATTCTGGCCACCAATCGGTGTTGGTACTTTTCGTTGTAGTCTGCCCGCCATGCATTACCGGGCACTTGCCTGTATTACTAGAGTTATCCATTGCTTATCTCCAATTCAGATAACGTCAATATCAAAAAACTGCGATATTTAGCTTGGGGTAGTTATCAAGATAGCAGACATATTGAATAACTGTTTGTTAGCGCGTCCTCTTTTAAATATAAAGTGCCGCATGCTTTAATAGTTGTGATTTTCTAGCGAAACAAACAAAAAGATGCACGCACCACCCATTTATTACAATAAATAACATCACAAAATGCATTTATCGTGATTAAAAAAATGATTGAAATAGCGATTAAGCGGCACCATAGTGTATGGATACAGGCACTTTCAACCGCCAAATGTTAATACATTGTGATAAATCACGTTCTGGAAGGCAAAATGGCTGGAAAAGAGATAAATCTCAAGAAAACACGAAAATTGTTATTTGATATATTGCGGCCCGAAACAAGCTTTTTTTATGTCGCAATCGCCTATGGGCTGGGAATTGGCCTACTGACCCTCGCTGTACCTATTGCGGTTCAGACGCTGATTAATACCGTTGTTAACACTGCCTCTACCCGTGCCGTTGTGATACTCAGTATTATCTTATTTATCACGCTATTGCTCTACGGGATCCTGAGCGCATTGCGCGTGCGTGTGATGGAGTTGTATGAACGCCGTATTTATAGCCGGCTAACCGCAGACCTCACCCTCAAAACCATACAAGCACACCACAAGTTTTTTGAAGGAAGAAGAAACACCACTATCACGCATCGTTATTTTGAAGTGATGACATTTCAAAAAAATATTCCCTCGCTGATGGTAGATGGCTTCGCATTGGTTCTGCAGCTACTTGTTGGTTTTACCTTAGTCTCTTTCTATCACCCATTTTTGTTAGCCTTTAACCTTATTGTACTACTGATGATGTGGTTTATTTGGCGCGTACTAAGCAAACAAGCGAAAACCACCGCTGTGGCGTTGTCGAATTCTAAATACGAAACAGCCAAATGGCTCAGTGATATTTCGTCAGCCCCTACTTTCTTTAAATCTAGTCGACACTTGCGTTTCGCCGCAGACAAAACCGAAGGCATGATCAGAGATTACATTAGCTGTCATGCTGGCCACTTCAACTTTACCTTTTCACAAACCGTTTTTTATTTAGTGTTATATGCACTAGCCAGTTCAGCCTTGCTGGGTTTAGGTGGTTGGCTCGTCGTTGAAGAACAGTTGTCGGTAGGTCAATTAGTGGCGGCTGAATTGATCATGTCAGCCGTCTTTCTAGGTATCTCTAACTTCAGTACCTACCTTATTCTGTACTATGAACTCTACGGTGCTGCACAAAAGCTGGGAAGTGTGCTGAATATTCCACAAGAAAACACTGCAACCTCAGACCGCGACGTTGAAGGTGACAACACATTGGTTTTTCACGATGTGGTCTTGAGTCAGGATGACAAAAAATGTGGGGTCGATATCGCGCTCAAACCCGATGCTAAGTACTTTGTGATGAACAACCAAGTATGGCAACAACGGCGCTTTCTCAGCTCTTTAAAGTGCTACGAAACTCCCGACAGTGGTTGGATACAATTAGGTGAAGGTGCCATTACCGATTATCACACCTATGGGTTGCGTCAAGCTATCGCAACCATCGACCGCGGGCTGATTATCGAATGTAGCATTTTAGAATACATTCGATTGATTGCCCCCAATGCAACAGAGAAGAAAATTCGTGAAGTATGTGGTGAGTTGTTACTCGAACCCACTATCAACAATTTGCCGTTGGGCTTAAACGCGATGCTGTCCCCTCTGGGTTACCCGCTTCAGCCCACTGAGTTTTTATTGCTCAAGGTTGCAGCGGCATTACTTTCTCAACCCAAAGTGTTAATTCTCAACCAGCATTTTGATGCTATTCCAGCGCATTTACGTGAAGTCATCCTCGCTTATATTGAGGCTCAACCGGTCACCGTACTGTACTTTACTACCGCCCCATTACCCCATTATTTCGACGGGACCATTCAACTTGACGAAACCAGTCATTTAACGCCACATTCAGCAACGAAGGAGACCGACGATGAAGTTTGATCAAAAAGCCTTCATGGCAAAAATGAACATTGTGGCTTCACAAAACGTGCCCCAACTGCATCGCGTTTTAGCCTTTATGCTTGTGGTATTTGTTGGGTTAACGATTGCGTTACTCTATTTCACCCCTTGGCAACAAACCGCTTTTGGCACAGGAGTGGTAAGTACACTTGACCCCAGTGATCGCGCGCAACCTATATCAGCTCTCGTACCGGGGCAAATTAAGACTTGGCACGTACAAGAAGGTCAATCGGTGAAAGCCGGCGATCCGCTTGTGACCTTAGAAGATACCGACAAACAACTCGTCGAAAAGCTCAATGCACAGTTACGTGCGGCTCAATCTAAATACGACGCAGACATGTTAGCTGTGCAAAATGCCCGGTCTAATTTAGACCGACAGCGCAAATTAGCGGCAGAGGGGCTAGTGTCACCCCGACAAATTGAAGCTGCCGAAATCGTGGTACAAGAAAAACTCGCCACAGCAGCTAATTCTCAGCAATCAATTAATACGGTCAGCATGTCACTGGCTAGGCAGTCAACACAAACGAAAGTGGCGCCACAAAGCGGCACTGTTACCCAACTACACTCTGGCGGCATCTCTACCATGGTGAAAGCGGGAGATATACTCGGTTGGTTTGTACCTGAGGGTGTTGAACGCATGGTTCGCGTGAAAGTGAACGGCCTTAATGCCCCCTTGATCACCCCAGGCCGCAAGGCCCGTTTACAGTTTGAAGGTTGGCCGATATTTCAGTTTAGCGGCTGGCCAAGTACATCTGTAGGCACGTTCGGCGGTATCGTTTACACAGTAGAACCTGTGGCTGATGCAAATGGGCAATTTACCGTATGGATAAAAGAAGACACCAACGAGCGTCCGTGGCCTGATGAACGCTTTGCGCGACTAGATAGCCGAGTTAACGCGTGGGTGCTGCTCGAAGAGGTACGTTTAGGTTACGAATTATGGCGACAGCTCAATAACTTCCCTCCTGAAAGCAAACAAATTAAGGAGCAATTAAAAAGTGGTAAATAAACGATTATTGCTTGCTCTTCTCTTTGTTCCTTCTGTTTCTTTTTTTGCAAAGGCGGCAGATTCTGTCGCGCCTTCTGCGTCAGATGTTCTTAAGTCGGTATTGCAACACCATCCAAAACTGCTTGAATTGGAAGCAAAATCAGGGCAACGACAAGCGACACTGGATGCCGCAGAAGCAGCTTTTGATATAAGTGTTGAGCAAGAAACGGCATTGCGTACTTCTGGCTATTACAGTGGTGACTATCTCACCCAACGCGTGGTTAACCCATTGGGTTTTGCCAATGCCAAACTCAAAGGTGAATACCGCTACGCCAATGGGGATTTTCCGTATTATGAACGCGAATATCCTACTTTGTCTGGCGGTGAAGCCAGTGTTGGGTTGTCTTTGTCGTTGCTCCAAAATAGAGACATAGATAAAAAGCGTATGGCCATTCAAGACGCCCAATTGGGAATTGGCCAATGGCAAGCTGAACAAGCCCAGGCTATCAATATTCTCGTATTCAGTGGCCTTAGCACCTATTTGGATTGGTACGAGAGTCATTTAAATGAAAAGGTCTATGAAGACTTACTCGCCACTACGCAGATGCGCGGCAAAGCGATAGCCAAACGAGTGAGTACCGGTGATCTCGCCCCTATTAATCAAACCGAATTCAACGTCACCTTGATGCAACGTGAATTGGCTTTGCAACAAGCCAAACAAAAGGCGGTTCAAAGCCGTGAAAAACTCGCTTATTACTTTCGCAATGCACAGTTCAAGCCGGTTAGCGCTGATACACTTACGGGCATACCCAATGATATTGCATGGCCGTGGCGTGCCGATAAGCTCAACCAAGGTGTTTTATCGAATTACGTAAATACCCATCCCGAATTAGCAGAACTCCGGTCTGAAATTACGCTTGCAGAAAACAAACTGAAATTAGCTCAAAACAGTTTGTTACCCACTCTTGACCTCGAGGCAAAACTCGCTCGAGATTTAGGTAACGGCCCTGAAAACCTAACAGGAACAGAGTCAAAGGTGAGCCTACAGTTTTCTATGCCATTGGGGCGTCGCCAAGCCAAAGCCGAAGAGGCTCAAGCTCAGCTAAAACTCCAAGCACTTAACTACCAGTTACAAACCACCAGTGAAGCCATTTTGCGAGACGTAAAAGTCGCGTTTCAAGCAGTAGAATACGCCCAACGAATTGCAGCGTTACAAGAACAACAAGCGCAACTCGCAGAGCAGCTTTTTACCCAAGAAAAAAAGCGGTTTGAAATGGGTGATAGCGATCTCTTTTTGCTGAACAGTCGAGAGGCACAAGCCATCGGTGCCAAGCTTGATACCATCAGTGCAAAAATTGCGATTAAACGTGCCACCCTGATCACTCTCTATCAAGCTGGAATGCTGGCCAACGACGAAACTACGTTGGCCTCTCGCTAGCTATATCTAGATTAAAAGAAGGCTTGTAACCCGGTTTGTGCCCGCCCCAATATGAGGCCATGAATATCATAGGTGCCTTCGTAGGTATTCACGGTTTCGAGATTAATCATATGACGCATAACGTGAAATTCATCCGATATCCCATTTCCGCCGTGCATATCCCGAGACTGTCTTGCAATATCCAAAGCTTTACCGCAGTTATTGCGCTTGATCAGTGAAATCATGGAAGGGTCAAAACCGCCATCATCAATCAAGCGACCGACTCTGAGTGCCGCTTGGAGACCTAGCGTAATTTCAGTTTGCATATTGGCGAGTTTGGTCTGGAACAACTGTGTTTGTGCCAACGGACGATTAAATTGAATACGGTCTAATCCGTACTGTCTAGCCGCATGCCAGCAAAATTCAGCACTGCCCATTGCGCCCCAAGCAATGCCATAACGGGCCATATTTAAACAACTAAACGGCCCTTTCAAACCTCTGACTTTGGGCAATACATTTTCTTCTGGAACAAATACGTTATCCATCACGACTTCACCAGTGATAGAGGCTTTTAACGACAACTTACCTTGGATTTCGGGAGCACTTAACCCAGGCATCCCTTTTTCCAGAATAAAACCACAGATTGCATCGTCTTCGTCGCGTTTTTTGGCCCACACCACAAACACATCAGCGATGGGCGCATTGGTGATCCACATTTTATTACCCGTGAGTTTATACCCTCCCTCAACTTTTTCGGCTCGGGTTTTCATGCCGGCAGGATCAGAACCAGCATCAGGTTCGGTGAGTCCAAAACAACCAATAAATTCACCCGAAGCGAGTTTAGGTAAGTATTTTTCTTTCTGTGCCTCACTACCAAAGGCATTAATGGGGTGCATAACCAAAGAAGACTGTACACTCATGGCACTGCGATAACCGCTGTCTACTCGCTCAACCTCACGGGCAATCAAACCATAGCTTACGTAATTCACACCGGAACAGCCGTAACCTTGAATAGTGGCACCAAGTAACCCCATGTCGCCAAACTGGCGCATAATCCTAGGGTCAAAGTGCGCTTTTCGATTTGCCTCAAGAATTCCTGGCCTTAACGCTTGCTGACAAAACTCATTTGCAGCATCGCGTATCATGCGCTCTTCTTCAGACAATTGCTGTGACAAACCTAGAATATCTTGCCAATCACTTTGCGTTACTGCGGTTGTAGCCATGGTTTTTCCTACACCAGTTTAATGATGACAATGAGTGTATCACCGCCAAAAACTATCCCCCATCAATCCTGTGTAGGCTAAACCATTCACTGTGTTAATAATGCGGTACACACGCTTTGGTTATAGATGGTGCAGAGGCAGTGCTGTGGAGTATTTTATTTGCTCCATGGCAAAACTGGAGGTAACGTCGCCCAAATGAATACCCTTGACTAAACGCTTGTAGAAATGATCGAAACTACGCATATCGGTAACCAGTACCTTAAGCATATAGTCGTATTCACCTGACATGCGATAAAACTCCACCACTTCGTCGAAGGCAGAAGCATGCCGAGCAAACTTGTCTAACCACCCCCCATCGTGCTGCGCGGCTTTCACTTGCACAAATACCGTCATAGCCAGACCCAATTTTTCAGCATTGAGTAAGGCAACTCGTTTGCTGATTAAACCGGCTTGTTGTAACCGTTGAATACGACGCCAACACGGTGTGGAGGTCAGCCCTACCGACTCAGCAATGTCATTAATAGGTAGCTCGGCATCTCTTTGTAACGCAGAGAGAATCGCTTTATCCACCGAATCTATAGCAATATTTTTCATAATTTAAAGTAAAATTAGAATTTAACTGCACAAAAGATGCCTTAGAAACCTTAATTTAGCAAATAGATTCGTGTGAGCGTGACACACTAATAGACAGAAAATAATGGCAAGCAGTAGCCACAATTAGGGAGTAATACCATCATGTCTAATGCGCAATCGGTAGCGAGTGTCAGGCAACCTCACATTTATGCTGATATCACAGAAGTGATTGGCAATACGCCTCTAGTGCGAATGCCTCGTATTATGGCTACCCATCAAAGCCAAGCAAACTTGTTGGCAAAATTGGAATACTTCAACCCAGCTGGGTCAATAAAAGATCGCGCCGCACGCAGTATGCTAGCGGCGTTGAAAAACTCACCACAATTTAACTCGCGCACCCATATTGTCGAAGCCACATCGGGAAATAGTGGCGTTGCCTGCGCCTGTTTGTGCGCTATTTATGGCATCCCCTTAACCATTGTCATGCCTGAGAATATGTCACTAGAGCGCCAAAAACTGATCAAACACTATGGCGCTACATTAATCACCACGCCCGCTGAACTCGGTACTCCCGGCGCGATTGCCTATTGTGAAAAGCTGGTTGAAGAAAACCCTGATGCAGTGGCTATCGACCAGTTTTCAAACCTAGCTAACCCAGCTGCGCACAGCCGAACAACTGCTGAAGAAATTTGGCGTGATACTGCTGGTACTGTGGACGTTGTGGTTGCTGGCGTAGGAACAGGCGGCACCATTACGGGGTTGTCGCATACCTTGAAAAAACACAATCCTGAGATAGAAATTGTACTGGCAGAACCTGCATCCTGCCCTCTGCATAGCAAGGGAAAGGTAGGTAAGCACATAATACAAGGTATAAGCACAGGGCACATGCCAGCAGTGTTCCAACGTCAAGCGGTTGATACGGTAGTAACTGTGGCGGATGAAGATGCAATAAAAATGGCTAAAGCCTTAGCCCGTTCTGAAGGAATGGCTGTGGGTTTATCATCCGGTACAGTGACAGCAGCAGCCTGTGAATTAGCCAAACAGAAAAAATATCAGCATAAGAATATTGTTGTGATCATGGCTGACGGTGCAGAACGCTATTATTCAACGTGCTTGTTTGAAGATTAACAAGCACGCTGAACCTGCGTTCATCGCGCTTAGCCCGCGGTTTTCTCCCACCACGGGGCAGAGAAGTCCACTTGAGACTCTGGAACAGTCAGGCCATATTTGTCGGTCGACATAGCTTGCCAAAATGCCTTTTCAAACGCTTGATGAGAAATGACGATCTCGCCTCGCTCGAAATAACCCGTTAACAACGAATGATAGGCTTTAATCGGCGAAAGTGGATTACTCTGTTGAAAGACCACAGTGCCGCCATAAGTCTCATAAAGCGCTTTATCTACCTGCCAACGCATAACTTGTTTCTGCGCGATGGCTCGCTTATCAGCATCGGATTTATCTGCCATAGCGGGGCCAAACTTGTCGAGAAAGGAGCTGATAAGCGCTTCTGTTGGGGCAATGCCTTTTTCGTTCGCAAATTGTTTCAAAGCCGCGTCAAACAGTACTTCGGTTAATTTATTCTCGCGATAAACCGTTAAGAAACCCGGCTCGTTGATCATTGCTTCGCCATCCATATCTGCAAATTCTTTTAACTCGTCTTTGGAAGGCGACAAACTCGATAACGTAATAGGCTTAGAGAATGCAGACGCAACAACATGATCTTGCGCGCAAGCCACACCACTAATACAAAAAACAAAGAAAAAACAAAAACAACGCGCAATCATAACGTCACTCCCTATGACATAAACTCGCTATAGCATAGCGACTATTATTGTGAGTTACCAACAAACAGGATCAACACACACATTAGCTAGACAAACATGTGACGGGGAAAAATTGGGGATAGGCGAGACAAAAAGAAACGGCGCCCTATAGGCGCCGTTACATAAAAACCTTTATGGCTTAGATGGCATTTACGTTTGCAGCTTGAAGACCTTTTTGACCTTCTTCAACTTCAAACTCAACGCGCTGGCCGTCAGTTAGGGTTTTATAACCTTCAGAAACGATTGCACGGAAGTGTACGAATACATCTTTACCGCCGTTGTCTTGAGTTAAAAAGCCGTAGCCTTTATCAGCGTTGAACCATTTTACAGTGCCAGTTACTTTAGACATGTGAACCTCAAAAATTACAAATATATAGTTGCGACGTGCGCAATACCTTGTCTTTAAACAGTGCGGTTATTCGGTTTTATACACTTAACAATGAACAAACGCCTGAACACAAATCACGAAGTAACTTGAGAGGTTTAACATGTAGCAAGTAACAAAATAATCACGTCTACTTAAAGACAAGATCTACTATACCACTGAATCTGCAAATTGATACAAAAATTAATCATTTATCGCCATGATTAATAAAAAGTTCACGCAAGCAGATAAAAAATCTCGCGTTAGACGCTGGTTTTACTTCTGCCCCTTTCGCCATGAGAGGTACCACATCAATAATCCAACAGCCCCTAAACCTGTAGAGATGCCCCAATGTAAGTCTTTCGAAACCAATATCACACTGCTGATAATAAAGGTCGCGCCGACAATACTCATGTGTGTGGCTTGTTGAGATTGCTTTTGCCTTTCCAGCAACGCTTGGTTTGCCCGCTCTTGATGTTCAGGAAAATGCTTCAACTGGCGTAAACTATCGTGCAGCAAGTCGGGCATATCGGGTAACTTTTCCGACCAAAACGGTAAGTTGTTTTTAATTTTGGTCAGCATGGCAGTAATGCCAATTTGCTCTTTCATCCAATTTTCGAGGAATGGCTTGGCGGTTTGCCACAAGTCGAGTTGCGGGTACAACTGGCGTCCAAGGCCTTCAATGTAAAGCAGCGTTTTTTGCAGTAGTACTAATTGAGGCTGCACTTCCATGTTAAAGCGTCGAGCAGTATTAAATAACTGCATAAGCACGTTACCGAAAGAGATCTCCGCGAGAGGCTTTTGGAATATAGGCTCACAAACAGTGCGGATGGCCATTTCAAATTCATCAATATTCGTATCGCCAGGCACCCAGCCTGAATCTGCGTGCAATTGTGCCACTTTGCGATAATCGCGATTAAAAAACGCGATAAAGTTTTCGGCCAAGTAACGCTTATCGTCTTGGTTCAGCGTACCCACAATGCCAAAATCGATTGCGATATATTGAGGGTTTTCAGGTGTGTTAGTGGATACAAAAATATTGCCGGGATGCATGTCGGCATGAAAAAAGCTGTCTCGGAATACCTGAGTAAAGAAAACTTCTACACCACGCTCCGCGAGCTTTTTCATATTGGTGTTTTGTGCCAGTAACGCGTCGATATTGGAGATAGGAATACCGCGAATACGTTCCATCACAAGTACATTACTGCGGCAATAGTCACTGTATATTTCTGGCACATAGAGTGACTCGGAGCCTTCAAAATTGCGCCGTAATTGAATACCGTTTGCAGACTCACGCATCAAATCTAGTTCATCAACAATGGTGCGTTCGTATTCTCTGATCACTTCAACAGGGCGTAAACGTTTGCCATCGGGCAACCACTTTTGCAATACCGTTGCGAAAGTAAATAGCAGTTCGATATCGGCCTTGATAGTGTGTCGAATATCAGGGCGAAGTACTTTTATTACTACTTCTTGCTGATTGTGTTTAAGCCTTGCAGTATGCACCTGTGCGATAGACGCAGAGGCCAGCGGCTTAGCGTCAAACTCACTGAAACAGGCCTCAATATTTGGGATGTCGAGCGCCTTGATGATAATCGCTTGGGCAAGTTCACTGGAAAAGGGCGTCACTTTGTCCTGCAATGTCGCCAATTCATTGGCGATATCATGAGGGAGTAAATCGCGACGAGTTGAGAGCATTTGGCCAAATTTGATAAACACGGGGCCAAGTGACTCAAGGGCCAGCATTATACGGCGACCTTCAGATTCATCTTTGTGCTTATTGCGAAGCCAAAAAAAGCTCCAACGCATTAATCGCGCATACCAAGGCAACCAACGATCTGGAATAACGTCATCTAACCCGTGTTCTAACATCACTTTCGTGATGTGATATAACCGCATGATCCGCATAACTAGTCTTCGTTACTCCGCATGGTTACTGCCGCTTCTAAGTTTGCCAGTCTGGCTTCGAAACGGTCCACATCATTGCGTAGTTCATCCACTTGGTCGTAAAAGTGAAGCAAGCCTAATTTACTTGCCACCACAGGTTTTTCGTCCACTAGCGTATCGCGAACTATGTGCCCCGCACGACTGAATAGTGTTTTAGCTTGCTCGCCTAGTTGCTTTGCAATGGCAAAGACTTGGTGAGCAAAAACATCTGAGGTACGACTCGCCAATACCTCTTCCCAGTCAATATCAAGCTTGGCGAATAATTCACTCGCTTGCTGCGCAATATTCAGCTCGCCATCCACACTCAATACGCCTTGTCTTATCATAGCGGTGAGTTGGCTTGACTGCTTTAATTCGGGTAACGCACTTAATTGGGTTTGTACAAAACACTGCTGTTTATCTAGCGTGGCAATAATCGCTTCTGGCGTGAGCGGTAACGCCAACACGTCAACTCCTTGAGCAGAAAACGCCAATGCAAATGGCTGCGACCACTCTTTAAGTTGCACAATAAGCTGCTTACCAGCGAGTGACTGCAAACGCTTGGCACTGTCTTCGTCCAACGCTAAGAGGTGATTAAGCCCCTGCTCAATCACACTGGTTAGTAGCGGCAATGCAGGCATTAAAACTTGTATCCTCGATGCAAGGCAACAATGCCACCGGTGAGGTTTTGGTAGTCGCAGCGTTCAAAGCCCGCTTCTTCAAACATCGCTTTCAACGTGTCTTGGTCTGGGTGCATGCGAATAGATTCAGCCAGATACTGGTAGCTTTCGCTGTCGTTCGCGATGAGTTGGCCCATTTTAGGCAAAATGTGGAACGAATACATATCGTACACTTTGGTCAACGCTTCGGTTGTCGGCTTAGAAAACTCCAACACTAACAAACGACCACCTGGCTTGAGAACGCGGTAAATCGACTTCAGCGCATTGGCTTTTTCCGTCACATTGCGCAAACCAAATGCCATGGTGACTAGGTCAAAATGATTATCGGGAAACGGTAAGGCTTCTGCGTTGGCTTGCACGTAATCAACGTTACCAACAATGCCTCGGTCGCGCAACTTATCGCGCCCAACACTGAGCATGGCATGGTTAATATCAGCTAATACCACTTGCCCTGTAGGACCAACGATACGAGAGAATTTCGCCGTGAGGTCGCCTGTACCACCAGCAATATCCAACACGCGATGTCCGGCACGCACGCCACTGCAATCAATGGTATAGCGCTTCCACAGGCGGTGAATACCCATCGACATCACGTCATTCATCACATCATATTTTGCTGCAACAGAGTCGAACACGTTGGCAACTAGCGAGGCCTTTTGCGATTTATCAACCGTTTTAAAACCAAAATGAGTTGTGTGTTCTGACTGAGATTCTGGTGAATGACTTTCTGGTGTGTCGTTATGATTCATGGGCGTTAGGCTACCATTCGCTATCTGCTAATTAGTCGTCAGTTTATCGAAAAGCGAGATTAATCAACAGTGATTTGTATCAATTCAAGTGAGGAGATTGTGCCATAAAAAAGGGAGCCAAGCTCCCTTCAGATTGATGATAAACCCCTCTTTTTTCAGAGGGGTTTATTTTTTCTAGCAGCCGAAGGCTGCGATCGCGATATTTTTTATAGCAGCTTTATTGTTCGAGTGTTGGGTTCT
>NZ_JBSWYY010000024.1:0-49834 GCF_056161325.1 Alteromonas sp. ABE4_545 | reverse complement strand
AATATCGGCCATCCCCATCGGGGCGCCTGGGTGTCCTGATTTCGCTTTTTGTACGGCATCAACGGCTAATACGCGGATGGCGTTAGCTGCAGGTGTGGTGGTCACTGACATGGTTCTCTCGACTATGTTACTATTATAATACAAATATATGCTAATCGAGGGCACAAAAACAACCCTCAGATGCATTTCATTTACAAGTTTGTAAACAATGTGAAGTTAGATAGCGCCTGATTTACGACACTTGTTCAATGCAGTGTTGCGCTTGATATTCATCGAAGTCAGCATTCACTTTCATGTAAAGTGTGCCACTCTCTGGGGCCGCTGTACATTCAACAACACCACTGACAGCTTGCATGCCGGTCACTAGCGCAGGCATATTGTCGTGGCTGACGTGAGTTTGCATCACGACTCTGCGCAATTTTTCTCGGCTTTTCAGGCCAAATGCAAATACCAACCACACTAAGGCAAGTACGACACCAGCAGCGTACGCCCCTGATGCCGATAATACTTCGCCTAGTGCACCAGAAATAACACCACCTAAAAATGCACCGAAAAATTGAAAACTCGCATAAATCCCCATCGCCGTGCCTTTTTCACCAGCTGGCGCAATACTCGACACTAGCGCAGGAAAACTGGCTTCTAGAAAGTTAAATCCTGTGAAAAACAGTACTACGGCAGCCATCATCAACCACCAATTGGTCACACCCGCCGACAACACCGCAAAGCACACTCCCATCAACACAATCGCTAATATCACCATAGCGCGGGGCGTGGTTCCGCGTGTTTTCCCCATGATCAAAACGAGCAATAACACCGAGCATAGCAACACAGGAAGATACACTTCCCAGTGGTTGTCGAGGGTTAAATTAAAATGCGTGAGGGTGACGGGCAGCTGCACAAATAACAGCGTAATCATCAAATGCAGAAACATCACAGACAGGTTCAAGCGCCATAACTGTGGCGAAGTAAATAAACGCCATACTTGATTGGCTTGAGGCAGTGTATCGGCAGAGCCCACAGATTTGGGAACTTCTGGTACCACCCATTTGATCAATGGCATACAAGCCAACGCCAGCAAGCCAGTCATAAAGAAGATACCAGGCATGCCCCATTGCTGCGCGATGAGTGGCCCGATGATCACAGCGAGATAAAATGAAAAGCCGATTGCGATTCCAATAATAGCCATGACCTTTGCCCGTTGTGACTCACGGCTGACATCAGTCGCCAATGCCATTATAGCGCCTGCAATAGCGCCGGCCCCTTGCATTATACGCCCAACCACCATCAATACTAAGCTATCAGCACTAGCGGCAATCAAGCTGCCTAAAGCAAAAACCGCAAGCCCCATAATAATGACAGGCTTTCGCCCCCACTTATCTGAGAGCATTCCCATGGGAATTTGTAACGCGGCCTGAGTGAGCCCGTAGCCACCAATGGCAATACCGACAAGCATAGGTGAATAGTCTGGATAATCCATCGCGGCGACGGCCAGTACCGGCATCACCATAAATAACCCCATCATTCTAAGTACATAGACACTAGCTAGGGTTATGGCTGTGCGAACTTCCAAGGCATTCAACGTATTGCTCACTCCAACAATTCTTTTGGGCGCGGATTGTAGCATAAAAATCTGTACAGTTTTTACTGACCCACATCGTAAAACAAATCGTAACAATCTAAATTTTCGGCCATGACTATGGCATACTGTTTCTTTTACCCATGCTCAGGTTCAAATGGATAAGATAGAAGTCCGCGGTGCCCGCACCCATAATCTCAAGAATATCGATTTAACCCTTCCTCGTGACAAGCTTGTCGTGATCACTGGCTTGTCTGGCTCAGGTAAGTCCTCACTCGCGTTTGACACTCTTTACGCCGAAGGGCAACGTCGTTATGTCGAGTCGCTATCGGCATACGCTCGCCAATTTTTATCCATGATGGAAAAACCCGATGTGGACCACATTGAAGGTTTATCACCGGCGATTTCTATCGAGCAAAAGTCAACATCTCACAACCCGCGTTCAACCGTGGGGACCATTACTGAGATATACGATTACTTACGTTTGATGTTTGCCCGTGTTGGCACACCACAATGCCCTGACCACCACGTAGCGCTTGATGCGCAAACCGTCAGTCAAATGGTGGATAAAGTGTTGGCCATGCCAGAAGGTAGCAAACTGATGTTGTTAGCGCCTGTAGTACAAGACCGCAAGGGTGAGCATGTTAAGACACTGCAAAACCTTTCTGCACAGGGCTACATTCGAGCGCGCATCGACGGTGACGTGTGTGATTTGTCGGATCCTCCTGAACTTGACCTGCATAAAAAGCACACCATTGAAGTTGTGGTCGACCGATTCAAAGTGCGAGATGACTTACAGTTGCGATTAGCTGAGTCTTTTGAAACGGCCCTTCAACTCTCTGGCGGCAACGCTAAAGTGGCGTACATGGACGACCCTGACGCCGAAGAAATTGTGTTTTCTGCTAACTTCGCCTGCCCTCATTGTGGTTACAGCATTGCCGAATTAGAACCTCGGTTGTTCTCATTCAACAACCCGGCTGGCGCATGCCAAACCTGTGATGGCCTAGGCACTCGCCAATTCTTCGACCCCCATCGCGTAGTTAGCAACGACGAACTTAGCTTGTCTGGCGGTGCAATCCGTGGGTGGGACAAGCGCAGCTATTACTATTTCCAAATGCTGCAAGCGGTTGCCGACCATTATGAATTCAGCTTAACCAAGCCATTCCAAGAGTTAGATAAAAAAGCGCAAGACGTGGTGCTTTATGGCTCTAAGGGTAAGTCGTTAACGTTCAAATATATCAATGATCGTGGCGACATTATGGAGCGAAAGCACCCATTTGAAGGGGTAATCCCCAATATGGAGCGCCGCTACCGTGAAACTGAATCAAACACGGTACGCGAAGAACTGGCCAAGTTCTTAAGCCAACAGCCTTGTAACAGCTGTGGTGGGTCTCGCCTTCGTTTAGAAGCGCGTAATGTATTTATTGCTGAAACCAATTTGCCTGCCATTTCGGACATGTCGATTGCCGATGCCTATTCATTTTTTGAGAACCTTGGGCTTGAAGGGCAGAAAGCACAAATTGCTGAAAAAATCCTAAAAGAGATCCTCGACCGTTTGCGCTTCTTGGTCAATGTGGGCTTGAATTACCTCAACCTTTCCCGCAGTGCAGACACACTCTCCGGCGGTGAAGCTCAGCGTATTCGTCTTGCCAGCCAAATTGGTGC
The DNA here is from genome assembly GCF_056161325.1 of Alteromonas sp. ABE4_545. Lineage (NCBI taxonomy): Bacteria > Pseudomonadati > Pseudomonadota > Gammaproteobacteria > Alteromonadales > Alteromonadaceae > Alteromonas > Alteromonas sp. ABE4_545. The sequence continues at coordinate 46,593 of NZ_JBSWYY010000024.1, read as the reverse complement.
TGGGTTAGTTGGCGTTATGTACGTACTCGATGAACCGTCAATCGGTTTGCACCAGAGAGACAACGAACGCCTACTCAAAACCCTGACTCACTTGCGTGATCTGGGTAATACCGTTTTAGTCGTAGAGCACGATGAAGACGCTATTCGCGAGGCAGATTACGTTGTTGATATTGGCCCGGGAGCAGGTGTACACGGCGGTGAAATTATTGCCGAAGGTACACTTGAAGACATACTGAACAGTGAAGACTCACTGACTGGGAAATACCTTTCAGGACGTGAGAAAATCGATATTCCTGCAACAAGAACCCCAACAGACAAAGACAAGTGGGTCACGCTGGCGGGCGCTACAGGCAACAACTTGAAGTCGGTCACATTGAATGTACCTGTGGGCTTAATGACGTGTGTAACAGGGGTATCGGGGTCGGGTAAATCAACCCTTATCAACGACACCTTCTTTAAAATTGCACACCGTGAATTAAACAAGGCGACAACCGCAGAACCTGCACCTTACGAAAGCATCACAGGCTTAGAGCAACTAGACAAAGTTGTGGATATTGACCAAAGCCCTATTGGCCGCACGCCTCGCTCTAACCCAGCAACCTATGCTGGCATATTCACGCCTATTCGAGAGCTTTTCGCGGGTACGCAAGAAGCCCGCTCCCGTGGTTACAAGCCGGGCCGTTTCAGCTTTAACGTGAAAGGCGGTCGCTGCGAAGCTTGCCAAGGCGATGGTGTTATCAAGGTAGAAATGCATTTCTTGCCTGATGTATACGTACCCTGTGATGTCTGTAAAGGTAAGCGGTACAACCGCGAAACCTTGGAAGTGAAGTACAAAGACAAAAACATTCACGAAGTGTTAGAAATGACGGTAGAAGACGCCCGTACCTTCTTCGACCCGATTCCTGCCATTGCCCGTAAGCTACAAACCTTGATGGATGTAGGCTTGTCTTATATTCGCCTTGGGCAATCTGCCACTACATTATCCGGTGGTGAAGCCCAACGTGTGAAGTTAGCGAAGGAATTATCGAAGCGCGATACAGGCCAAACCTTGTATATTCTGGATGAGCCGACAACGGGCTTGCACTTCCATGATATTAAGCAGCTACTCGCTGTCTTGCATCGTCTCCGTGATCACGGTAACACTGTGGTAGTTATTGAGCATAACTTAGATGTGATTAAAACCGCAGATTGGCTTGTTGACCTAGGGCCAGAAGGTGGTTCGGGTGGCGGTCAGATTATCGCCGAGGGTACTCCTGAGCACATTGCCGAACAAGCGGTCTCTCACACTGGCCGATTCCTTAAACCCCTGCTTGAAGCCCAAGCCGGTAAGTAAGGAGCTGACCATGTTTGAAAAGCAGTTTGATGTGCGGTTTTATGAAACCGATGCACTAGCCCACGTCAGCAACACGGTACTGGTTGGCTGGTTTGAGGCCGCACGCGAGCCGGTGTTTAAACTATTTACACCCACGCTCGATTTGAAAAACTGGCCTTTGATCATCGCCAGCTATAAGGTCGACTTTCTCGCTCAGCTTTACTACGGCGAACCTGTCACGGTAAAAACCGGAATTTGCCGTTTAGGAAAAAGTAGCGTGGATGTGTATCAAGAAGTTTGGCAAAGCGGAAAACACTGCGCAACCGGTGTAACGACTATGGTGCACTTTGATTTTAACACTCAGAAATCGGTGCCCATTAGCCCTGAAATCCAAGCCGAACTCAAGGCTATTTGGGTAGATGTACCGGCTTAAAATACGCTGACTGATTCGCCTTTGAGGGTATAACCCACAGAGGCGATATCGCCTTTCCAACCAGTAGTCGAAATTTTACCTGTTACCCATACCGCATCGTAAAGGTTGTCGATAGGCACGCCTTTTTCAAACTTTACGTGCACAATTTGATTCGACGGTGGTGGCGGCACATGGATACAAGCACCAAAATAAGGCACCAATAAAAACTCTGTCGTAACTTCAGCCGTACCTTCCAGCGGCACGACAAAACCTGGGATCTTCACATATTTGCCGTCGAGTGATTCCACCAGCGGCGCATCCGGCTGTAACTGGGTCATCTTATTGTCGTGACTGACCGAAGGCGATGTAAGTTCATTAAATCCTTCTGGCACCATGTCTTCCCAATAGAGTTCCATTGGCTCGGCGGCATGCACAGCACTCGCCCCAAAAACCGCAACGCAGCACAATACAAAAAACGGGAAGGTGAATTTTCTAATCATGATATTCCTGACATAAAAAAAGGGTTCGACAATCGAACCCTTTTTGAAAAGCTATGTGAAAAAGACTTATTCGCCTTGTTCGTAACGCTCTACACTGGCAACAATTTCGGCTTTCGCTGCAGCTGAATCAGACCAACCGTCAACTTTTACCCATTTGCCTTCTTCAAGATCTTTGTAATGCTCGAAGAAGTGTTCGATTTGCTTCAATAGTAGCGCTGGAACGTCTTCAATCTCAAACACTTCGCGATAAAGGGTAGACAATTTGTCGACCGGTACCGCTAGTACTTTCGCGTCTTTGCCTGATTCGTCAGTCATGTTCAACACACCCACTGGACGACACTTGATTACAGAACCCGCTAATAGTGGGTAAGGCGTGATAACTAGTACGTCTACTGGGTCACCGTCTTCTGACAATGTGTTGTTTACATAACCGTAGTTAGTTGGGTAGTGCATGCAAGTTGCCATGAAACGGTCAACAAACAAAGCGCCTGTGTCTTTGTCTACTTCGTATTTCACTGGATCAGCTTGCGCTGGAATTTCAATGATGACATTCACTTCGTCTGGTAGCTTCTTACCAGCAGGAACTGAGTTCAAGCTCATGTTTTAATCCTTAAATAGAGAGATAAAATAAATTTTGCTAAGTATACGGCGGGAAGCAAGAAAACAAAACCTCCTGCGACCCATGTCTTAGTCGTACACCCTATTGGCTATTTATTTGTGTACGAAAGGCAGGTCTCTACCTCTTCTTTTGAACCGATGATTACTGGCACGCGCTGATGAATTTCTTCGGGCATCACTTCCATAATGCGCCCTTCCCCTGTCGACGCTAAACCACCCGCTTGTTCAACCAAAAAGGCCATGGGGTTTGCCTCATAAAGCAAACGCAACTTGCCCGGTTTGTTCGGGTCGCGCTTATCGTATGGGTACATGAAAATGCCGCCACGACAAAGTAAACGATGTATATCACCCACCATAGCCGCCACCCAACGCATGTTGAAATCTTTACCGCGAGGCCCATCCGTACCGGCAAGCAAGTCAGCAATATACTGCTGCATTGAAGGTTCCCAATGACGCTGATTAGACGCGTTAATGGCAAACTCTTTCGTTGCTTCCGGTAATTGAATATTGGGGTGAGTTAACAAGAAGCCGCCATGGGTCTTGTCTAGTGTATAAATGTGCGTTCCGCGCCCTGTTGTCATGGCTAGCATGGTTGACGGGCCATAAAGCACATAGCCAGCCGCCACCATTTGCGTACCCGGTTGCAGGAAGGCTGAAGGGTCACTCGGCTCCATCCATTGAGGCGCGTGAGCGATAGAAAATATGGTACCAATCAGGCTATTAATTTCTGTGTTTGACGACCCATCCAGAGGGTCAAAGCTGACAAGGTATTTGCCTTCTGGATCACAGGGCACTACGTCTTCTTCTTCTTCAGAAGAAATCGCTTTCACGTAACCCGATTCCGATAAAATGTCTTTCAGAATTTGGTTTGAAATCACATCCAGTTTTTTCTGTGTCTCGCCCTGAACGTTTTCACTCAACGTTGAGCCGAGAACACCAGCAAGTGCGCCTTGGCTGACACGGAAGGAAATTTCTTTGCAGCCCGCAAGTAAGGTACGAATTAACAAGATAAGTTCTAGTGGAGCACCGTCTTGTTGTAGCTGAGAGTTTAAACGTTTCATTGTGTACGTTAGCCTTTTCGATTTGTAGGGTTTTGATTTATTTTTACGCTCACTCGTCCGAAAGTGAACGGTACTGGCGACGATAGAATTGTTATTGTTAAGTCGCGATTTGTTGGCGCTTTGCTCACGTGAAGCAAATAAGCGCATTTAGTGTACCGTCCTTCGCGCTGAATACCAATCCACATATAAACCATCTGGTAAATTTAATTGCCATAGAAAAGCCATGATTTGCCCCTGCTAAGTCACTCTGGGTTCTGGTAAAGTGGCACTTTGCAGTTATTTAAGTTGTGAAGTTTTCATGCACGTACACATTCTTGGCATTTGCGGTAGTTTTATGGGCGGTATTGCCGCAATTGCGCAATCGTTAGGGCACAAGGTCACAGGCTCAGATAAAAACGTTTATCCTCCCATGAGCACCCAATTGGAACAGTTAGGGATAACCCTGACTCAAGGGTACGACCCAGCACAATTCGACCCAGCGCCCGACATGGTGATCATTGGTAACGCCATGTCTCGTGGAAACCCAGCGGTTGAGTACGTGCTCGACCGCAACCTGCCCTATACCAGTGGCCCTCAATGGTTGTTAGAAAACTTACTCACCGACCGTTGGGTCATTGCACTTTCAGGTACACACGGTAAAACCACCACCTCGTCCATGGTCGCTTGGATACTGGAACACACAGGGCTAAATCCCGGCTTTCTAATTGGCGGTATTCCGCAGAACTTTGGCGTTTCAGCGCGTAAAGGAGAAGGGCCCTTTTTCGTTATTGAAGCCGATGAATACGACAGCGCATTCTTCGACAAGCGCTCTAAGTTCGTTCATTACCGTCCACGTACACTTGCGATCAACAACCTTGAATACGATCACGCAGATATTTTCCCTGACTTGGCAGCTATTCAAACCCAATTTCACCATTTAATTCGCATGGTACCCAGTAACGGTTTGGTCATCTCACCAGCTGATACGCCCGCTGTTGAACAAGTACTCGATAAAGGGTGTTGGAGTGCAACCCAAACTATTGGGGATACATGGCGCGCAGAATTAATGAATAAAGATGGCAGCCGCTTCACTGTATTTCATCAAAATGAAGCCGTAGGCGAAGTGAATTGGAGCTTGATTGGGCAACACAATGTCGACAACGGTTTGGTAGCAATAGCAGCGGCACACCACGCAGGCGTAACTATCTGCGATGCAATTGACGCCTTGGGTCAATTTGAAAACGTTAAACGTCGTATGGAAGTCAAAGGCAAGGTCAATAACATTACTGTTTATGATGATTTTGCGCATCACCCCACAGCCATCGCCACGACACTTTCAGGATTGAGAAACAAAGTTGGCGATGCCCGTATTATTGCGATTTTGGAACCCCGTTCGAATACCATGAAAATGGGGGTGCATGAAAACACGTTAACCGACTCATGGCAGTTAGCCAATGAAGTACACGTGTTTGAACCAGATGGCCTCAGTTGGTCTATAAAAGACAAAGCCGCCAGCGGCGCCACACCCACATACTGCTATCATAACGTAGATGAAATTGTGAAAGCCGTATGTCAAACGGCATCGGCTGGCGACCATATATTGGTAATGAGTAATGGTGGTTTTGCAGGCATTCACCAAAAGTTACTCGATAATCTCCAACATCAATTGAGTTAAGAAACAACAATGACAGATAAGCGCATCACTCTCGCCATTACTGGCGCATCCGGCGCCCCTTACGCGCTGCGACTACTAGAGCAACTGGTAAAAGCTGATTATCAGGTGTTTGTATTGGTCTCTTCTGCGGCTCGCGTTGTATTCGCAACAGAAGAAAACATCAAGTTTCCCGCCCAACCCGAAGCCGCTAGTCAGTTTTTTACCGAGCGCTTTAACGCCGCTCCTGGGCAAATACGCGTCTGTGGCAAAGAAGAATGGTTTGCGCCAGTCGCCTCAGGGTCTGCCGCGCCGAAAACCATGATTGTGTGCCCCTGTTCTACCGGCACCTTGTCGTCAATTGCGGTCGGCGCTAGTGATAACCTGATAGAACGCAGTGCCGACGTGGTGATTAAAGAACGTGGGCAGCTTATACTGGTGCCGCGAGAAATGCCGCTCTCCACTATTCATTTAGAGAATATGTTAAAACTGTCACAAATGGGTGTCACTATCATGCCCGCCGCGCCAGGCTTTTATCATCAGCCCAACAGCATCCAAGACTTGGTTGACTTTGTGGTTGCACGTATTCTTGATCACGTGGGCATTTCACACCAACTGATGGCTCGTTGGGGCTATCAAAACGAAGCAAAATAAAGAGGAATAATAATATGCTACGCAAGGGAAAAAAAACTGCGGCACTGGCAGTCGCCGCCGCATTAGCTAGTGCAATCAGTTTACCCGCTTTTGGCTGGGGACAAACAGGTCATCGTGTTACCGGCGCTATTGCTGAACGTCATTTGAATCCTGAAGCGCAAGCTCAGGTTGCTGCCATTTTACCTAATGAAACACTTGCTGAGGCCTCTACATGGCCAGACGAAATGCGCTCTAACCCCAGCGAGTTTTGGCGTCGTACCGCAAGTCCTTGGCATTACGTCACTGTGCCAGAGCACAAACACTATGATGAAGTTGGTGCACCGGAAGAAGGTGATGCCTACACCGCGTTGGAAAACTTCACAAAAACGCTAAAAGACCCAAAATCTAGCCTCGAAGACAAACAAATGGCGCTGCGCTTTATCGTGCATATCATTGGTGATTTACACCAACCTTTACATGCGGGTAACGGCACAGATAAAGGCGGTAACGACGTGAAAGTACGCTTTTTCTGGCAAGACTCAAATTTACACCGCGTATGGGATTCACAATTGTTGGATCAACGCCAGTTGTCTTTTACTGAATGGACGAATTGGTTAGACGCAAAAATTTCAGAAGCCGACATTCAAGCATGGAATACGTTAGACGCCAAAGTGTGGATTGAAGAAAGCACTAAAATTCGCGATACCATTTACCCAGAAGACGCGAACAAAATGTCTTACGACTATCTGTACGACAACTTACCCATTGCGAAAAAGCGCCTACAACAAGCTGGCATTCGTATGGCGGCTTACCTCAACAACGTGTTTGCCAAATAACACACGCGCTAAGCCAAGTAAGCTTCAGGCACAGCGCCAAATCATTGTGAATTTGGCGCTGCCTATTTAATCAATATCTAGCGGCTCTGGTGAGAGCAGCACACCAGTAGTGTCTGCATAGAGGTGATCTTCAGGCAAGAAAGTCACGCCGCCAAAATTCACCGCCACATCCACGTCGCCAGTGCCTTCGCTGTCGGCATTCACTGGAATGGCATTAACGGCTAAAATACCCACATCAAAGTCGGCTAATGCGTCTACTTCACGTACACTGCCATAACACACTATGCCTTCCCATTCGTTGTCTTGGGCAAGTTGTGCAGACGCTGAATCAATGAGGGCGCGACGAACTGAGCCACCTCCGTCGATCAACAAGACTTTACCCGCTCCCGGTTCAGACAATACGCGGTCGATTAACCCTCGATCTTCGTAGCACTTGATCGTCGTAACTTCCCCACCGAAAGAATAACGCCCGCCAAAACTGGAAAATATGGGGTCAACCACGTCTACCGTGTCGGCGAATAAATCGCAAAGTTCAGAAGTGTTATAGTCCATCAGCTTGCCTTTTTAATGTGGATGCAACACAAATATTGTGTCTATCGGTTAGCATAGCACTATTTAGCTGCTTGGCTATGCCAGAAATCGCTATTTTCCCGTATTTTTCCGCTTAGTAACAAGCACTTCCCGCCTGTCATAAAGGTTTCTTATTTCTGTCACCTCAACTTCACAGACCCTGCCTAATCTGTACAATAAGCGTTCAATTAGGGTTATCCCATCGTGACACTCAAATCGATAACTAAATATGATGCCCATCTTTTTCAATGGTTGTATGGGTTAACAAGTCAGCGAGACTGCCGTGCAATCGTGTGGATGTCACGTACTGGCGACGGCTACCTGTATTTTATTATTGGCCTAGCACTATGGGCCTTTGAACCTGAATACGGTCAACTCTTTTTGTACACGGCTTTTATGGCGTACGGATTAGAACTGCCCATTTACGTGGTGCTGAAAAAGCTCTTCAAACGCCCTCGTCCCTGTGATTTTTTTACCCATTTCAGCGCGCATGTCACACCGTCAGACAAATTTAGCTTACCGTCCGGCCATACGGCTGCGGCATGGTTAATGGCGTCGATTGTGGCCCACTTTTACCCACCTTTTGCACTGCTTGCTTACGGTTGGGCCTGTTTAATCGGCCTCTCGCGGATTCTACTCGGGGTTCATTACCCCACAGATGTTATTGCAGGTATGTTATTGGGTATTCTAATTGCTTCTCTGAGTTTGTTTATACTGGTGTAAAATGAAGATACTTTACGGTGTGCAAGGGACCGGCAACGGTCACATTGCCCGTGCCCGCATTATGGCCGCCACAATGGCCAATCGCTCTGATATGTCTGTCGATTTTGTGTTTTCTGGTCGCGCTCCCGAAAAGTATTTTGACATGGAATGTTTTGGTAATTATCGAACCTTTGATGGATTGAGCTTTATTAGCCAAAAAGGGCGTGTCGACAAAGTACAAACCGTATTACAAGCCAAGCCACGGCAACTGATCAAAGATATAAAACACTTCGATGCCAGTGGCTACGATCTCCTGCTCAATGACTTTGAACCGGTGACGGCGTGGGCTGCAAAAAAACAAGGGATAAAGTCGATTTCGGTCAGTCATCAGGCGTCTTTCTCCCAACCTGTTCCCCGCGATGGAGAAACACTGGCCGACAGGCTAATCATGCGCTACTTTGCCCCAACAGACATTCAGTTAGGCGTACACTGGTTTCATTTTAACAGCCAAATACTGCCACCGTTTGTGGTAGACAAGCCAGTCTCTCACCCTAGCCATGCCCATGTACTGGTGTATCTCCCGTTTGAGGATATCAACGACATTCAACAAATGCTTGAACCATTAAGTGACCAAGTATTCTTGTGTTTTCACCCTGCGATAAGTGAACCTCTCGATTGCGGTCATATACATTGGCGCCCGACGTCAAAACAAAAATTCCAGCACGCGTTGCAGCATTGCACGGGGGTTATAGGAAACGGTGGGTTTGAGCTGTCTAGCGAGGCCATGCAGTTAGGCAAAAAGCTTCTGATAAAACCTCTGCACGGCCAATTTGAACAACTCTCGAATGTGTTGGTATTGAATCAACTGGGCCAATGCCAAACCCTATTCCAACTCGACACTGATATTGTAGAAGAATGGCTAGATGAACCCGCCAGCGAAGCAATTACCTACCCCGACGACCCAAGCCCCTTTCTCGACTGGATAGTGGCGGGCAAATGGGAACAAACCCACGCACTCTGCGAAGCAATGTGGAAGCAAGTAAAATTTGGTGATAAAACACGAGAACGCTTAATGTCGCTTGCAATTTAGCCTTGCAATGCGATGATAACGGCACATTTGTTATTTAGGGGTTAATTGTGTCGTTTAAGCGTCTTTTTTGCTGTGTGCTATGCACCTTATTTGTCACTGCTTGCGGGTATCGCGGTGCGCTGTACCTACCTGAAGAAAAAGCGCAAACCACACCTCCGTCTACCACACAACCTACGTCGGCCCCTGAAGAGTCTGGAGAACAACAGTAGTGGATCACTTCACTTATCAAGACAACGTATTACATGCCGAGTCAGTGCCAGTAGCTGATATTGCCAACACGCACCAAACACCGGTTTATATTTACTCTCGCGCTACTCTTGAGCGCCATTGGCGAGCTTTCGATGATGCACTAGGTAGTCACCCGCATCTTATTTGCTATGCAATTAAAGCCAACTCCAACTTAGGTGTGTTGAGTGTATTAGCCAAACTCGGTTCAGGTTTCGACATTGTTTCTGGCGGTGAACTGGCACGTGTAATCGAAGCTGGCGGCGACGCGAGTAAAGTTGTGTTTTCAGGTGTTGGTAAGAAAAAAGACGAAATTCGTTACGGCCTTGAGCAAGGTATTTTGTGTTTTAACGTTGAGTCTGAAGCCGAGCTCTATCGGATCAGTGAAGTGGCCGTTGAAATGGGTAAGTCGGCCCCTATTTCATTGCGTATTAACCCAGACGTTGACGCTAAGACCCACCCGTATATTTCAACTGGCCTTAAAGCTAATAAGTTTGGGATCGCCCGTGAAAAGGCCATTGAGACTTACGAACTAGCCGCTAGCCTTCCCGGCTTAGATGTAAAAGGTATGGACTGCCATATCGGCTCGCAACTCACAGAAATCGGCCCTTTCGTAGATGCATTAGACAGACTTTTGCTACTAATTGACGAACTCGCTACCAAAGGCATTCACATTTCTCACTTAGATGTGGGAGGTGGTTTAGGTGTGACCTATAACAACGAACAACCGCCGCACCCTAAAGCTTATGCCGAAGCCATCGCTGAAAAGATGGTGGGTCGTGAAAACTTGAAATTGATTATGGAACCTGGCCGAGCGATTGCGGCTAACGCAGGCATATTAGTCACCGAAGTTGAATTTTTAAAAGAAGGCGAAGAAAAGAATTTCGCGATTGTCGATGCGGCAATGAATGACCTGATTCGCCCTTCATTGTACTCAGCGTGGCAAAACATCATTCCCGTGGTACCAAATACAACCGCAACTGCGAAAGTGTATGACGTGGTAGGCCCAGTCTGTGAAACCGGTGATTTCTTAGGTAAAGACCGTGAATTAGCGATTGCTCCCGGTGATTTACTGGCAGTGCGCAGCGCCGGTGCTTATGGGTTTGTAATGGCTTCGAACTATAACAGCCGCTGCCGCCCCGCCGAAATCATGGTAGACGGCGACAAAGTAATTGTGGTCCGAGAGAGAGAAAATCAAAAAGATCTCTGGAAAGGTGAGCACAAACTTACGTAAACTAGCAGCAGTACAAATATTCAGTAGCACGGTTCATGGTAGTTCAATTTTCCAAAATGCACGGTCTTGGCAATGACTTTATGGTCATTGATAACGTTACGCAGAATGTCTTTTTTAGTAAGGAAAAGATACAGAAGCTTGCTGACCGTAATTTTGGTATTGGCTTCGACCAACTATTAATGGTCGAGCCGCCCTACGACCCCGACCAAGATTTTCATTATCGCATTTTCAACGCAGACGGGTCTGAAGTTGAACAATGCGGTAATGGCGCGCGCTGTTTTGCTCGTTTTGTAAAACTCAAAGGGCTAATCAACCGCAACAAAATCATGGTCAGCACAAAAGCGGGTCGCATGGTGCTATATCTGGAAAAAGATGGTCAGGTTACCGTGAACATGGGTGTGCCGGAGTTTGATCCAGCAAAAATTCCCTTAAAGGCGAACAAAGAAGAAAAAACCTACCTTGTTCGCGCGGATGAGCACACGTTATTTTGTGGCGCGGCCTCTATGGGTAACCCACATTGTGTTATTGAAGTCGACGACGTAGATACAGCCGACGTGGCCACCATAGGCCCATTGGTGGAGAAACACGAGCGTTTTCCAGAAGGTGTTAATGTAGGCTTTATGCAAAAGCTCGCAGACAACCATATCAAACTCAGAGTGTTTGAGCGTGGTTCAGGAGAAACCTTGGCCTGTGGCAGTGGCGCATGTGCAGCCGTAGCCGTTGGACACATTCAAGGGAAATTAGGGAAAGATGTACGGGTAGATTTGCCCGGTGGCAGTTTGCAAATTCGCTGGCAAGGTCCGGGCAACGCCCTCAAAATGACGGGGCCAGCAGAACACGTTTATGATGGACAAATAACGCTATGAGCGACACAGCAGGACATTCAAAAGCACCGATAGCACTGGACCCTCGATTTGACGACGGCACAGAATTAACCGATGCCGATATTCGTGCTTACTTGCTAAAGAACCCTGATTTTTTTGCTCGCCATCCTGAACTATCAGAGCAACTGTCTATTCCCCATGAACACAGAGGCAGCATTTCGCTGGTCGAACTACAAAGCGACCAGTTGCGTAAAAAAGTACGCCAGCTCAATTACAAATTGAACCAACTCATTGGTGTTGCGAAGCAAAATGAGCGTATTTATCGCGTATATGGTGATTTAAACCTACAACTGTTGCGCGCAACTTCAATGAATGATGTTCACAAACATCTCGAACATGCATTACTCGACCGACTTGGCTTATCAAGCTTGAGTTTACACATGTTTAAAGGGCCACACGCACTCCCTGAATTACAGCGTAGATTGTTGATGGAAAAGCGTTTTAAGCAGGACGATTATTTCTTTGGCCGCCTGTCACAGCATGAAAAACAAGTGGTGTTTGGTGATGGAGAAATTGCAGAATCTGCCGCTTTAATTTTACTCGGCGAAGGGCCTCATGTGGGTATTCTGGCAGTAGGCAGCGCGAGTGCGGGCCATTTCACACCAGATATGGACACCTTATTGCTCGACCAACTTAAACAGATACTGAGCAATATGCTTCCTCGGTTATTGCCGTACTAATGCCGAATCAGGCTGAAATACCCCCGCTCAGTGAACAATGTCAGCATTGGCTCGATAAATTCCTCCTTCACCTGCGCGTAGAGCGAGGCTTGTCGGAACACACCATTTTAAATTACAAACGGCAGTTAAGCGCTGTCGCTCATGATCTGTATTTAGAAGACTGGTCTTCAATTATGCCTGCCGACATAAAGCGCAGTATGAAAACGGCACGGGAAGCAGGTTTACAACCACGCAGTATTGCCTTGCGTTTATCCGCATTGCGAACATTTTGCCAATATCTCATCGAGCATCAGCAACTTTCAACCGATCCGGTTGATGGCATTCAAGCCCCAAAACAAGGTAAACCACTTCCCAAACAACTGTCTGTCGACGAAATGCAGCATTTGTTGTCACGCTCAGGCTCAGACGAAGAATACGCTGCCATGGCGTGTCGGGATCAGGCTATGTTTGAATTGATGTATGGTTGTGGCTTGCGTTTAAATGAACTCACCAGTTTAAACTTGGCTGACTATCAGCGCGACGGCACTTTACGAGTAACGGGTAAGGGAAACAAACAGCGCGTATTACCCATTGGCCGACAGGCACAACATGCTTTGAATGACTGGCTAAAAGTAAGACGAGACTATGCCAGTGAGTACGAAAGCGCTATTTTTGTGAGTAAGCGCAAAACCCGTATTTCAAATCGACAGGTCGCAAACCGCCTCAAGCATATGGCAGAACAACAAGCCGTGGGACAAAACGTAAACCCTCACAAGTTGCGCCATTCTTTCGCCACACACGTATTAGAATCTAGCGGCGACTTACGCGCCGTACAAGAGTTGTTAGGGCATGCCAATTTGTCTACAACACAAGTGTATACGCATTTGGATTTTCAGCATTTAGCCAAGGTATACGACTCAGCCCACCCAAGAGCTAAACGCAAGAAAAACCAAGAGTAAATATAAGAACAGGTATTCATAATGCAATTTTTTCGGGCGCTGCCACGACCACAGGCAATGACATTCGATCTCGACGATACCCTGTACAACAACGAGCCGGTTATTGCTCAAGCCAATACAGCTTTGTTAACGTTACTGGCACAAGACTACCCCCTTGCCCACGATACGTATATTTCGTCTTGGCGACAAATTCAGAAATCGTTGCTTCGCGCCAACCCAGCTTTGGCGTCAGACATGAGTGAACTCCGGCGACTGGGTTTACGCACCGTTTTGGCGGCCGAAAACTTGGCGCCAGTGGCACTGGAACAAGCAACAAACCGATGCTTTGAGCACTTCTATACAGCACGAAGTGACTTTAGCGTATCGCCCGAAATCTGTGACGTGCTCGATACTTTATCGCGCCGCATTCCATTGGTTGGTATTACCAACGGTAATGTAAATGCTGACGCCATTGGTATAGCACCGTACTTTACACACATTTTTCACGCCAGCCTCTCACGCCCGATGAAGCCTCATCGTCACATGTTTGATGAAGCCTCTGCACTACTCAACCTCAAACCTGGGCAAATACTACACGTTGGCGACAACCTTGAAAAAGACGTGTTAGGCGCACACAAAGCGGGCTTTCATACGGCTTGGTTTGCAATGAATCGCGCAATGGCGTTTAATCAGGAAACGGTACCTATTTTGCCTTCAGTAAAGCTATCGCGTTTTTCTGATCTGTTAACCTTAGTTGAGTGAACCGTGCAAATTCAGCGAGATGATTTACATAGCCCTGCAATTAAAGCGTTTTTACAAGCGCATTTAGATGATATGCATGCTACCTCGCCGCCTGAAAGTGTACATGCACTAGATTTAGACGGTTTGCGTCAGTCTAACATTCAGTTTTGGACATTAACGGATGGCACGGGGGCCATTTTAGCTTGTGGTGCATTAAAACAGCTAGACAACGAACACGCAGAAATTAAATCTATGCGTACCGATGCCAACGCGAGAGGACAAGGTATTGCCTCTATTATGTTGTCATTTATATTAGAGCAGGCGGAACTACAAGGAATAAAGCGGGTAAGTTTAGAAACAGGCTCAATGGCGTTTTTCTATCCCGCTCATGCGCTCTATCGAAAATTCGGTTTTGCCGAATGCGAGCCTTTCGCCAACTATCGGCACGACCCTCACAGTATTTGCATGACCAAAGTGCTGTAGCAAGCGCTGCCCCCGCTAGGAACACGTGCGCATGCAACAGTGATGAAGGGCTGAAGGTAAGACTTCTGGTTGGCGCTAACAGTGAAAATAGCCGGAACTATTCTGCTTCAATCGGGCCGTTATCTTCCAAGACATTTTGACGCATAGAGTCGCAAGGGCGCTTGCAAGTTGGTCGTCCCACCACTTTCGCGGGCACACCAACAACGGTTACATGAGGCGGCACATCATTTAGAACAACGCTGCCCGCACCGACTTTTGAGCCTTCGCCAATTTCAATATTGCCCAACACTTTCGCACCCGACCCAAGCATCACACCTTGGCGAATTTTAGGGTGGCGATCACCCGACTCATTCCCCGTCCCTCCTAAGGTGACGTTTTGCAGTACCGAGACATTGTCTTCGATAACAGCGGTTTCACCAACCACAATACCGGTTGCATGGTCAAACATAACGCCTTTACCAATACGTGCAGCAGGATGAATGTCGACCCCATACGCTTCTGAATTACGGCTTTGTAAAAACAGAGCGAGCTGATGACGGCCTTGCTGCCACAAATAATGAGCGAGGCGATGCACTTGAATAGATTGAAAGCCCTTAAAGTGAATCAACACTGTGAGGTAGTCTGTCACCGCGGGGTCTCGATTAACCACAGCTTTGATATCTTCAATCGCCGCTTCGGTTATCGCCGGTTCAAGCAAATAGGCTTCTTCAAAGACTTCTCGAATCGCTATTGCCGGCATCACATCGTCAGCCATCTTGTTAGATAGAATAAAACTTAACGACGCTTCAAAGTTGTGATGAGTGAGAATACAAGCATGAATAAAGCTCGCCAGTAGCGGTTCTTCTTCGATGATACGTCGAGATTCTTGCTTCAACGTGAGCCAAAAGTCGGCTGATTCAGTGATTGCTTGCATAACATTACTCGCTAAAGGGTTCATTTCGCCCACCTACAGGGGTAAGCACATGATTGGCGTATTTTGGCGAAATTCAAGTCAATGGCAATGAATTTCGTTAAATTACCCCACAGAACCGATAAAGTTAACAAAATATCGTCGCTAGCGCCTTGGTTAGCGTACCACTTGCGTTGTTGTTACCGCGATACCGTACTGGTATTTAACAAAGATTTACCGCAAATCCTGTATAAAAGCACAGCTTAATGGCATACTGCGCAGCCCAATGATAAGAATACGACAAAGAATCAGGTAAGACGTTTTATGGATGTATCACGACTCCTCAACGAGCTGAATGACAAGCAGCGCGAGGCAGTGGCAGCGCCACTCTCTAACATGCTCGTACTAGCAGGTGCAGGTAGTGGTAAAACACGGGTTTTGGTTCACCGTATTGCGTGGTTGATGGACGTCGAGAACATCGCCCCGTACAGTATTCTCGCCGTTACCTTTACCAACAAGGCGGCTCGGGAGATGAAAGGGCGTATCGAGTCCTTGATGGGGCGACCACTGAACACCATGTGGATCGGTACCTTCCACGGCTTAGCTCATCGCTTGTTGCGTAGCCATCATACCGAAGCGGGTTTACCTGAGAACTTCCAAATTCTTGATTCTGATGATCAATACCGTCTTATTCGTCGCATTCTCAAAGCGCTGAACCTCGACGAAAAACACTGGCCACCGCGTCAGATTCAATGGTACATCAACGGCAACAAAGACGAGGGTTTACGGCCTCAGCATATTGATACGCATCACGACCACACGCAGCAAAAAATGCGCGACATTTATGCGGCTTATCAAGATGCCTGCGATCGATCCGGCTTGGTCGACTTTGCCGAACTGCTTTTGCGAGCCCATGAACTTCTAGTTAAAAACCCTGAATTATTGGCCCATTATCAACGCCGTTTTCGCGCTATTCTGGTCGACGAATTCCAAGATACCAACAATATTCAATACGCTTGGTTGCGATTACTGTGTAATCAAGACAACAACATTATGATTGTAGGCGACGACGACCAGTCGATATACGGCTGGCGCGGTGCAAATGTTGAAAACATTCATCACTTTTTACGTGACTTTAAAGACGTCGACACTATTCGCTTAGAACAGAATTACCGGTCTACCAGCACCATTTTGAAAGCGTCGAACGCGGTGATCGACAACAACTCAGGCCGTCTTGGCAAAGAGTTGTGGACCGAGGGTGACAAAGGTGAGCCCATTTCACTGTACGCGGGCTTTAATGATTTAGACGAAGCCCGATTTATTGTCAGTCAAATCAAAGACTGGCATAACCAGGGTAACTTACTTCGAGAATGCGCTGTGCTGTATCGCAACAACGCCCAGTCTCGAGTATTGGAAGAAGCCCTACTGCATCAAGGTTTGTCTTACCGTATTTACGGTGGTCTGCGATTCTTCGAACGCCAAGAAATTAAAGACGCACTTGGCTATATGCGCATGGTCAATCACCCTCACGATGATGCCGCCTTTGAACGTGTGGTCAACACCCCAAGTCGCGGGTTGGGTGAACGAACCTTGGCAACGGTACGAGAGACAGCCCGAGCAAGAGAACTGTCGATGTGGCAAGCCAGCCAAACCTTGCTCGACGAAAAAGGTTTAAAGGGTCGTGCTGCCAGTGCCTTACAAGCGTTTGTCAGTATGATTTTAGATATGGAAGCAGCTGTCGCTCCCTTGCCGTTAGAAAAACAAGCCGACCATGCCATCAAGCAATCGGGGCTGTACGCGATGTACCAAGCAGAACGCGGCGAAAAAGCCCAAGCTCGACTGGAAAACTTGGAAGAATTGGTCACCGCTTGCAAACAATTTATTGTGCCAGAAGAAGCCGAAACCATGACGCCAATGGCGGCGTTTTTAGCGCATGCATCATTGGAAGCTGGTGAGACTCAAGCCAAAGACGATCAAGATGCCGTGCAGATGATGACCATTCACACAGCTAAAGGCTTGGAGTTCCCATTGGTATTTATGGCTGGTGTCGAAGAAGGCATGTTCCCAAGCCAAATGACCAATGAAGAACCCGGCAGAATGGAAGAAGAACGCCGTCTGTGTTACGTTGGCATGACGCGAGCAATGAAGAAACTATTTATCACCTACGCCGAAAGCCGACGCGTTTATGGACAAGATAAGTATCATACTCCGTCACGGTTTATTCGAGAAATACCCACTGATTGCATTGAAGAGGTGCGATTAAAGTCGACTGTCACGCGCCCTGCTCACAACCGATTCAGCAGTGCCACGTCTCATCAAGTTTTTGAAGAAACGCAATTTCAGTTGGGTCAGCGAGTTCGCCATCGTAAGTTTGGCGACGGTGTCGTGTTAAATTTCGAAGGTGCGGGCGAATCAGCTCGTATTCAGGTGAACTTCGATGAGCTGGGAAGTAAGTGGCTCATGTTGTCATATGCAAAACTTGAAGTAATTTAGTCTATGCTTTAGTTCCCACCGAGAAACTGATGTAATGATGCAACGTAAAGTACTGGTGATCGAAGATACTCGTTCCAGCTTGAATCTGGTCGTGAAGCTCGTTGAACAAGCGGGCTTGGAGCCAGTTTGCGCGTGCTCTTTGGCCGAAGCGAAGTTACGGTTTGGCCATTCTCATCCCGAAGATTACCTTTGCGCAATTGTGGATTATCACCTCCCAGATGCACCTGAAGGCGAAGCCATCGATTTTACCATTGATGCCTATATTCCAAGTATTGTGGTCACCGCTTATGTCGATGATGAAACACGGCAATCGGTGTTGCGGCGTGAAGTGGTAGATTATATTCCCAAAGAAAACGCGCAGGTGTATGACTACTTGAGTCGGCTATTGAGCCGGATGGAAAAAAACAAGCAAATCGGTGTACTGATTATCGACCCTAAACGACGCAGTCGAGCAAGCATGGGGTCATTGTTACGCCGTCACAATATTTGTACCTTCGAGGCTGGGTCAGCGAAAGATGGCCTGTCTTTTCTACAGGAAAATCCCAATATAAAAATTGCGCTGGTTGATGCCAGTGTGACAGATATGAGCCCAACGCAACTCATTGCAGACTTACGTCGTTCTTACACCAAAGAAGAATTAGCCATCATTGGGTTGTCAGAAGATACCACCGCTCTATTTTCAGCCCGTTTTATCAAAAGCGGGGCGAATGACTTTTTGCGTAAGCCTTTCTGCCATGAAGAGTTTTTATGTCGGATCATGCAAAGTTTAGAAATGATAGAAAACGTAGAAGCCATTAGGAAAGCGGCCAATACCGATTACCTCACTGGTTTACCGAACCGTCGACACTTCTTCTATACCTTTAACCAAATTAAACGCCGCCAACCAAAGTGCCAAGCATTGGCGTTGGTCGATTTAGATTTCTTCAAACGCATTAATGATAACTATGGTCATGACGCGGGAGACATTGCCCTCAAGCATGTCGCCAAAGAAATTGGACTCGCATTTGGCGATATGCTGGCAGCGCGATTTGGTGGTGAAGAATTCTGTATTTACTTCGCGGACGTGTCTGCGCCCGAAGTACTCGTCAGACTCAATGCATTTAGACAAAACATTGCCAAACAGGTGTTAAAACATCAAGAACACACATTCTCGGTTACTGCGAGTATCGGCGTAACCTTGAGTAAAGATAACAACCTTGAAGCATTACTCGGCACCGCTGACAAGCTACTATACAAAGCTAAAGACAGCGGCCGAAACGTCGTGATGAGTGACTTACCAAAACCTGTAAACCATTAGGTCAGCTGATTTTTAGTGCTTTGCGTTGTTTGCGATAAACCCGCAATGAGTCAGCACTAAACAACACCAACGCCGCCCACACAAAACCGAACGTGGCTAATCGAGCTGGGGCCATAGGTTCGTCATACAGAGTGATTGCCAGTACAAACATGATAGTTGGGCCAATGTATTGAAAAAAGCCCAGCGTTGAGTACATGATGCGCTTTGCGGCAGCAGTAAAACACAACAGAGGTAACGTGGTCACAATACCTGCCGCCATTAACCATAGATTCAAATCTAATGGGTTGGTCGTCATGTCGCTGTGCGACGACGCAAACATTGCCCAGTAAATCAGTGCAATGGGTAATAAAATTGTGGTTTCGATGGCTAACCCCGGCAAAGAATCAACGGGCGCTTGTTTACGTATCAAACCATAAATACCAAAACTGCCTGCCAATGCCAGCGCTATCCATGGTAGCTGGCCATGAACAACCAACATAAAACCCACACCACACGCCGCCAGGCCTACCGCCACTTTCTGTAACGGTCGCAAAGTTTCGCCTAACACAACACGCCCAAGCAGCACGTTAAGTAAAGGGTTGATGTAATAGCCTAGGCTCGCTTCCATCAGGTGACCGTTATTTATCGCCCAAATGAAAAGCAACCAGTTGCCCGCCAACAACACGCTCGCTCCTGCTATCACACTCAATGTTTTAGGCGAGCGAATTGCCGCCAACACCTTATTCTTTTGATTGAGTACAACGACGAGAAGCAATAAAAACGCCACTGACCATACAATGCGGTGCATGAGTATTTCCAATGCCGGAATTTGCGCGATTTGCTTAAAGTAAAGCGGCGCGATACCCCACATGGTGTAAGCAGAAATAGCGAATAAAATACCGGATTGAGTTTGATTTCCGGCATTTGAATTAGGCTGAGCGGTCAAGACACGATCCTTTGAATTTACGAGGTGGGATCATGCGTTAAATGCAGTGACAAGACAAGACGACTAATCTGCCAAATTAGCGACATTTAACGCATTTAGCTCATACGCCGTGGCTGAAACCACGACGTTCAGCAATCACGCTAGAGCGTTACAATAAAAACAGGGTTCCCAAGCCAAGGAATGCAACGAAACCGACAATATCGGTAACGGTAGTCAAAATTACCGACCCTGAAAGGGCAGGGTCGATTTTTAACTTGTTCAACACCACAGGTACACACACGCCCGCAATGGCAGCAGCTACAATATTGAACAGTATGGCCAAGCAAATAACTAAACCTAACAGACCATCAGCAAACCAAATCACGGCGACCACGCCGATCACAATCGACCAGATAACGCCATTGACGCCCCCAACTTTCAGTTCTTTGACCATCAACGCCTTTAAGTTGGCGCTGTTTACTTGCCCCAACGCTAGGCCTCTCACAATCAGAGTCAGGGTTTGGCTACCGGCAATGCCCCCCATACTCGCCACTACCGGCATTAATACCGCTAGCGCCACTACCTGAGACAAGGTGGCCTCAAACAGGCCAATAAACCACGAGGCAAGAAAAGCAGTTAACAGGTTAATGCCCAACCACAAGGCGCGACTTTTGGCACTTTTAGCAACTGGTGCAAATAAATCTTCGTCTTCATCCATACCCGCCGAAGCCATCACTTGGCGTTCATAGAACTCATTAATTAATTCACTGGCGGCGGTAATGTCTAACCGGCCTAGCAGCTTATTGTTATCGTCAACAACCGGCAGCGCGCCATAGCCACTGCGTTGCACCTGTAATGAAGCCGCGGTGCTTTCATCCTGCCCTTTCAACACCGGCATCGACTCTTCAATGAGATCAACCAACGGGATGTGCTCAGGTGCTTTAAAGACCTTTGTTAACTTCACTGCTGCTGAAAACTGCCCAGACCGGTTCACCAAAAATACGGTGTCACAATGCATGGGTACTTCTCGCCTAATCAAACGCAATCCGTCGCGTACTTTGGCATTCAGCGGCAGCACCATTAGTTCGTGGCTGATCCAGTGACCCACTTGGTCATCGGCAAACTGGGTCGCATCTCGGAAGTAATCTTGTTGCTGCGAGTCCAACTCGGCATAGGCCATTTCGACCAATCGGTTGGGCATCGAGTCCATCAACTCAAGTAAGTCTTCGGCTTCAATATCGGCAAATAGCGCTTTCCACTCTTCGTTCGACACTACGTCGATCAATGGCTCCCGAGGGTCGCTACGCATTTCCACCAGCACGCTTAATTTGCGATGACGAGGTAGTAACTCCCACACCTCAAAACGACGTTCGAGTGGCAACGACTCCATCACATAGGCAATATCGGCATCTTCTTGAGACACCATATTGTTCACTAAGCTTGTGAGGTCGTCTTGTCCATTGTCAGCGACAATCTCTTCAATCAATTCTGGTAAAGGCTCAGCCATTCCACTACCTCTGGGCAGTTGCCCATAATGCGTTCTGTTTCAGATAATTATACCTCAAGCTACAACGCTTGATATAAAAACCACGCTTCTCGGAGTGAACCTGTCGAAAAAAAAACGTAGAATACGCACCATCATGACGACATCATCAGTCTTACCGGACGCTGAGCCGGCACACAGCACACTATCAACGCCTACTCCTTTATCCGTACTATCGGAGGTATTCGGTTACGACTCGTTCAGAGACGGCCAAGAAGACGTCATCAACCATCTTGTTGACGGCGGTGATGCCCTGGTATTGCTACCAACGGGGGGAGGAAAATCTCTGTGCTACCAAATTCCGGCATTGGTACGAAGCGGAACCGCCATCGTGGTTTCGCCACTGATCTCGTTAATGCAGGACCAAGTTGAACAGTTGGCCGAATCCGGCGTAAAAGCGGCCTACCTCAATTCAACGTTGGCACCAGAAGATTATCAAGTAACGTACACCAAGTTCTGTAATCAGGAATTTGACCTTCTGTACGTCTCACCCGAGCGCTTATTGCAGCCGGGTTTTCTCAATACGTTGTCGCAACTCAATATCAACTTGTTTGCCATTGATGAAGCACATTGTGTCTCTCATTGGGGGCATGATTTTCGCCAAGATTACCGTGGACTGGGAACGATAAAAGCGCGCTTCCCAACCATTCCATTAGTGGGTTTAACCGCTACCGCCGATGCCACAACACAAGTGGATATTCTGACTCAGTTAAACCTTGTTGAGCCCTTGGTATTTAAAGGCTCGTTCGACAGACCCAACATTCGCTATCGCGTAATGGCCAAATACAAAGCCTTCGAACAAGTCGTCGATTACGTTAAGCAACAAGACGGCAGCGGCATTATCTACTGTAACAGTCGCGCCAAAGTCGACGATTTAAATCGTAAGTTATACAAACAAGGCGTGCGTTGTGCCGCCTACCATGCAGGCCTCGATGCTGACGAGCGAGAATTCGTACAACGCCAATTCCTTACCGATAAAGTCGACGTTGTAGTAGCGACCGTCGCCTTTGGTATGGGGATTAACAAGTCTAACGTGCGCTATGTCGTCCACCACGACGTGCCCCGCAGTATTGAGGGTTATTATCAAGAAACTGGGCGCGCTGGCCGAGATGGCTTGCCCGCTGAAGCGCTACTTTTATTCGATGAAAAAGACAGTGCACGCATTCGCCAATGGATTGATCAAGGCGAAATTGCCGAACGCAACGCAATAGAACTCCAAAAATTCGCCGCAATGGAGGCGTTTGCTGAAGCCCAAACCTGCCGCCGACAAGTCTTACTCAATTACTTTTCACAATACAGTGACAGCGGCTGTGGCAACTGCGATATTTGTTTAGACCCGCCGAAAATGATTGACGGCTTAGTCATCAGTCAAAAAGTATTGAGCTGTATCTTACGCTTGCAACAATCTGCCGCTAGTCAGTATGTTATTGATGTATTGAGAGGCAGGGCACTGAAGCGTATTCAAGAGTCGGGGCACGATAAACTCTCAACCTACGGCATCGGCAAAGAACACAGTGATTTATATTGGCACAATATTATTAATCAATTAGTGCATCAAGGCTTGCTACGGGTAGACGTGGCTAATCACGCGGTATTGCGCCTTACCGAAGCCGCTCGCCCAGTGCTCAAAGGCGATGTAGCGCTACTTTTGGCCGCCCCGCGTTTAGAGTTTGCTCCAACTAAAAAGGCTAAGCAAACACCGAGTAACTATGACAAAGCGCTGTTTCAACGCCTTAAGCATTTGCGTAAAGCTTTGGCGAACGAACACGATGTTCCACCTTTTGTAATATTCAGTGATGCCTCGTTAGCAGACATGGCCGACAAACAGCCCACCAGCCATGAGGGTATGCTTGCCGTCAGTGGTGTAGGAAAGACCAAACTAGAACGCTACGGCGATGCCTTTATCCAACTTATCGACGATTATATGAATAAAGACACGCTTAACTCGCTTGGGCATGAGGGCTAAGAGAGCACTGCGCTCACGCGTAATCGTATTGCCCACCTTTGGCCAATGCAGCTTGGTAAGCTGGTCGAGCATGTATGCGTTCAACATAGCTTTTGATAGCCGGCAATGATGCGCCTTTGCTGCGAATCAGTAGCGTTTCCAAAGGAAACAACATTTGCACATCAGCGCCTGTTGGGGCATCTCCGGCAAACCACGGATGCTCGGTGAGATAATCTTCAATAAACTGCATGTTCTGTTGCATGTTCGGTCCATAATAAGCGGCCATAATTTTATCAACGAGTTTATTAACGATGGGTTTGATAAAAAATGGCTTCGCTTTTTCGCGCGCTTTATTGAGCACCAAAGTTGCCACTAAAGGTGGCATCATTGACCCTTCTGCAAAATGTAACCAGAACAAGTAGTCTTGATAGTTTTTCTTGTCTGTCGGGGTTTTAAAGTGGTTTTGTGCGTAGTGATTTACCAAATATTCGACAATAGCACCTGACTCGGCAAGTACACCGTCTGGCGTGGATAAAACCGGTGAGCGACCTAATGGATGTACTGCTTTTAAAGCGTCTGGCGCGAGATTGGTCTTAGGGTCGCGCTCATATCGAATAATGGTGTATTCAAGTGCTAATTCTTCGAGTAGCCACAGGATTCGCTGTGAACGTGAATTATTCAGGTGATGTAATATGAATTTGGGTTCAGATGCCATAGGATATCCTCTATCGTGACAAGTTTGCGCCAACGCGCCGTACACTATATTAATCTTTCAACAAGCCTAGTACAGTCATTGAACAAAAAAGGTTTAGTCTCAACTGGACTTTTTGTGCACTAAAGAGGGCCTCTTTTGCAACTCACTCACCACTATGCTGAATCACTCCCCGATCTCGTTAGCCGGGTCACGCCAAAAGCTTTACAACACAGTAAACTTGCCCTACTGAACACTGAATTAGCTGAGCAATTTCACGTGCCTGCGTCGTGGCGAAGTTCAGAGGGATTACATCAGGCGTTATTTGCGGATCGCGGTGAACTCAACCAGCGCTCTGTGGCGCAAAAATACGGTGGTCACCAGTTTGGACAGTGGAACCCTATGCTCGGTGACGGTCGAGGTTTACTCTTGGGCGCACTCACCGACAGCGCCGGCAATACAATGGATTTGCACCTCAAAGGCGCAGGCCCAACACCCTATTCTCGTCATGCCGACGGCAGAGCGGTTTTACGCTCAACAATCAGAGAATACATAGCTGGTGAAGCACTTCATCATTTGGGTATTCCTACATCTCGCTCTTTGTGCCTGCTGACTAGTGAAGAATGGGTGTATAGAGAACAACCGGAATATGGCGCTATGATGATCAGAATGGCGCCTAGTCACATCCGGTTTGGGCATTTTGAATACTTTTTCCATAGTGGAGACAAAGTTAAACTCGACGCGTTAGTTCAGTACACCCTACGGCATCATTTCCCTGAATGCCGACAAGCCGACAACCCGGTTGCAGCCATGTTGGCTCAAATCACGCTGCGCACTGCACGCATGATTGCCCTGTGGCAAGCCTACGGCTTTGTGCACGGTGTTATGAATACTGACAACATGTCGATTCATGGAATTACCTTTGATTATGGCCCTTACGCGTTTATAGACAATTTTGTCTCCTCTGCGGTTTACAACCATTCTGATCACGAGGGACGTTACGCATTCGATCGCCAGCCTGGCGTGGCGTTATGGGACTTAAATGCCTTGGCGTACAGCTTCTCAGATTACTGCAGTGTCGATGAGTTAAAAGCGGCATTGGGACAATTTGAACCCACCTTTATCGCCCAATTCCAGCAACGAATGTTAATGCGTTTAGGGTTGGAAGAAAGCAACAATCACATTAATCTGGTTAACCAGTGGTTACAACTGCTCGAATCACAACAGAGTGATTACAATTACAGCTTTCGCTTACTTGCAGAAACAGACATTGCACTCACGACTCCGACATTACGTGACCACTTTGTCGACCGCCCTGCTTTTGATGCATGGTGGCGGGCTTATCAAAGCGTAAGACTAAACCAGACAGATCGGTCTCCATCGAGTTTATTCTCAAGCAACCCTGTAGTGATTGCCCGTACACACTATCTGCAATCGGCTATCGACGCAGCAGAAGGCGGCGACTTCACAGAAACCGAAGAATTGCTAAAGGCGTTGCATAACCCCTTTGTTCTGAACGATGATACTCGACGGTTTCACCTACCACCTAAAAACACGGAACAACCTATACTGTCATGCAGCAGCTAACCTATGCTTTGTTAATGCAGCAAAGTCGATGGCACATGTCGGCTATACACATTGACCTACCATTACCCGATATTGACGATATCGCTCAATGGGCGGCACACATTGCCGCATTATTCGCAACGTCCTATCGCCTTGATGTAGGCGCCGACCGTGCGCAAATCTTTTTCCAGCTACACCAGCAGGATTGTGTGTTAAACCTTGAATGGTTATGTGAGTCGATTTGGCTGGAATCCTTGTCAGGCCGGGTAAATAACCAAACTGGTGAATCGGCAACATATGCGCTGTGGTTGGCCATGTGCGAGAATACCGATGTGAAAGCAGCACAATAAAAGTACAGTAAATACACAAAAATGTGCTAGTTTTAAAGCATCAGCCAAACGTTTAAGAGTCAAACTCAAGGAAGGGTTACGTGCCAAAGTTACTGGCCAAAATGTTGTTTATGGCATGGCTAACCATCGGCATTGCTATGCTGTATTACGGAATCAATAGCGCGTCTCGCCCTTCGCTTAACAGCCAATTAATCGCTACCCCTACACTATCGGTCCCGCTCGAATTCACCTATGTCAACTTGCGTGACCATATTCAGCCAACTTACGCTCCAGACAACCTTTCGTTTGCCGTTATCAGTGACAATATAGACGGCTGGCTACCCGCCGTCGATTTAGCCCCTTTGCCTTCAAATAGTCGTTTGTGGTTTAAGGTAAATCTAGATTACCAGGCGCCTCAAGCTAAGGCACTTACACTTGTCATAGGTAGTAAATCGCTGCAGCAAGTTAATGTTTATGCATTAGACCGCCAAGGCCGTATCGTCTCTTCTTTTTCAAGTGGAGCTAGAGAACAAACCACGCATACAATGGGAAACCCGCAAGGCTACACGTTTCCTTTTACCATTAGACAGGGGCAAGTGTTGTCGCTCCTGATCAGCGTAACAGACGCCGGCCCCTTGCTATTTCCCATCACCCTGTGGGAGACAAACGCCCTAGCTAACCACACCCAAACTTCATTCATGTGGTTGAGCTTTTTATGCGGTGGCCTTTCGGCCCTTTTTGCCTATTTTTTATTTACCTATTTCACACAGCGCTCAGTTCTGCGTTTTTGGTTTGCACTTGGCTGTTTCTTTATCGGCCTGACGGTTTACCTTGCTCGTGGCATTAACCTGACACTCGACGCTTATGCGTCCATTGTCATTTGCCTGTTAATGCTGTCTCTATTTCCCCTTTGTCGTGTTATTCACGGACTATTCCCAACTATTCCTAGGCCCTGGCGAGCAATAAACTATGTGATCGCTGCAAGCCTGTTGGTTTGTTTATTTGTAGCTAACCCGTACGCGCAAATCCTCCTGACACTCTCAGCCACTATGCTCAGTGCGTTGTATCAGTTTGCATTAGTAGTGGGGAGATACAGTTTTCATCAACGACAAGTAAGCGGTTTTGTCATTGTTGCTTGGCTACTGATGGGTTCAGTATTGGGCGCAGAAATACTGCTTTATATTGGTAGCAGCCCTCATACCACGGCCACACTCGCTATCAATAGTATGCTTTTACTATTGGGCTACCTTAACTTGGCTATTGCCATTGAAGCCAAAGATAGACAAAGCAGTCTACTGCAAATAAAACGTCACGAACGCAATATTTCAGGCCTCAACCAATTTTACGACCTGTTCAAACACTCCGCAGAAGGGCTTTTTGTGTCTAGTATTGACGGTCAGCTGTTAAGCGTAAACCCCGCAATGTGTCAGTTATTTGGTTATAGCAACGAGCGTGACATGCTAAACGAGGTAAAACACACTCGGCAGCTATACGCCCACTCAAGCGAACGTGAAGTACTAATTGGTGAGCTACTACACGCCGACCGAATCACGGGGAAGGAAATACGTGGTGTGCGTAAAGACGGCAGAGAAATATGGATGTCTTTATCCGTTCGACTGCACCAAGAAGAAGACGGCAACAAGAGATTATACGGCGCATTGTTCGATATTAGTGAGCGAAAGAAGAGTCAAATCGACCTTGCCTATTTAAGTACCCATGACGTCCTCACAGGCGTTATTAACCGCCGCGAATACGAACGCTTGTTGCAACAGGCCATCTATCGGCTGCAAGCATCTCAGTCTACGCTCTCGCTACTCTACCTCGACATTGATCATTTTAAGTTAGTGAATGACACCTGCGGCCACAAAGCGGGAGATCAGTTTATGCGAGAAATAGCCGGTGTATTGTCTAAATCACTGGCGGGCCAAGGATACATTGCGAGGTTAGGCAGTGATGAATTTACAATTATTTTAGAAGCTTACAGCGAAAACGACGCCTACCTTTTTGGCACAACGCTAATGCAAGCCATTCAACAGCATCATTTTTTATGGGAACAACATACGTTTTCATTGGGAATGAGTATAGGTTTAGCCACCATCACCGAACATGAATTTGACGCAGAACACCTAACCAGCATGGCCGAAGCAGCTTGTTTTGTGGCGAAAGAAAAGGGTCGAAATCAAATTCACCGTTATTCTCCTACTGACCACGCCCTACAGCGACACGAACAAGAAGTATCTTGGGTCACCCGTCTGAACCAAGCATTGGCAAACGATGGTTTTGTGCTCTTTTATCAACACTGCCGTGCGCTTAATAAAGCGGCGGATGGTAGCTATATTGAAATACTGCTGCGTTTAGACGGCGACATTCCGGTCAATCCCGGACTCTTCTTACCGACCGCAGAACGTTATGACTTAAGTGCACGTATCGATTTGTGGGTGGTAGAGCACACTTTTTCCTGGCTAGCAGCCAACCCTGCACAACGTGATGAAATACGTCGATGTAATATCAACTTGAGTGGGCACTCTCTCGCCAACAAAGAAATTAAGCTATTGATATTAAATCTGTTTGAAAAGTTTGCGATCCCCTACAACAAAATATGCTTCGAAATCACAGAAAGTGTCGCCATTGTAAAAATGGAAGAGACACTCAAATTTATGCAAACCTTCAGTGAACTAGGCTGCTTATTTGCCCTAGACGACTTTGGCTCGGGCTTCTCCTCTTACGCCTATTTAAAACACCTACCGGTGCATATCGTTAAAATTGATGGCGAATTTATCCGCAACATTTTGCAAGATCCTATCGATAGAGCTATGGTGTCGTCTATCGAAGATATTGCCAACGCGCTAAAAATTGAAACCGTTGCCGAGTATGTAGAGTCAGCTGATATCATGAGCCAATTAGGCAAAATGGGCATCGACTATGCCCAAGGGAATGTGGTGTCGCTTCCTACGCCATTGTCTGAATTTAGTCCTCTATGATAAAATGTGATTTGTGATTAGCGTTTATTGCCTACAGAAGCCGTTATCTGGCTTGTAATTTCACTAACCACCCCCAAATAACAAATTCCCTTTTTTGGTATCAGAAGTTTTGTCATGACCAGTCAATCAGGTAAATACGAATACGTAAGTTCAGCCAAATTGCCCACGCGCTTGGGCGAGTTCCGTATTCACGGTTTTGTTGAAGCCAGCGGACAAGAGCACGTGGCTCTCTCATACGGTGAATGGCAACCAGAAGATGTCGTGCCTATTCGTATCCATTCTGAATGCCTGACCGGTGATGCACTATTTTCAACGCGATGTGACTGTGGCTTTCAGCTAGAAAGGGCTATGGAAAACATTGTCAAAGAAGGGCGTGGCGTCCTACTGTACTTGCGACAAGAAGGTCGTGGCATAGGTTTACTGAATAAAATACGTGCATATCACCTACAAGACAATGGCCTTGATACCGTGGAAGCAAACGAGCATTTAGGCTTTGACGCAGACTTACGCACCTATGATATTTGTGAGCTGATGCTGGATAAACTGAATGTTAAACACGTTCGTTTGATGACAAACAATCCGAGAAAATTAGCCGCGCTACAAAAATTAGGCATAGATGTAGTTGAAAGAAAGCCTCTCGATCATGGCATCACAAAAGACAACAAACATTACATTCGCACTAAAACCGAAAAGCTCGGTCACACATTCGACCCTCACGTTTTAAAGTAATGATGTAAAGCTGAACCAGCAGTTCGACTGTGGTTCAGCTTTGGTTAATTTACCGCAGACAACACTATACAGGCGACTTACCCCTTAAACGTAGGAGTCTGTATGAAACTTTCCACTACTTTGGCAGCACTAGCGCCATTGTTTTTACTCGGCGTTACGATACCGAGTTACGCACAGCAAGCTGATACAACTTACGAGCAGCACTATTACTCCGAAGCCGAACTCGACAGCTTACTCGCCCCCATTGCACTGTACCCCGATACCTTGTTAACACATGTGCTGATTGCCAGTACTTACCCTTTGCAAGTCATCGAAGCTGATCGCTGGCGCCAAGCGAATAGCGCGTTAAGTAGTTCACAAGTTGAAAGTGCTATCGAAGGCTTCGATTGGGAGCCAAGTATTAAAGCCCTCGCGCCTTTTACTGACGTGCTTCACAGTATGAGCCAAGATCTCAACTGGTTAGAAACACTGGGTGACAATGTGATTATTGATGAAGCCCGTGTGCTCGACCGAGTACAACAATTACGTCAAGAGGCCTATCAAAATGGGCATTTAACCGGTAATCGCTATCAACAAATTTACCACAATGACCAAACAATCATTGTGGAATCAGCGAGCCCAGACATTGTTTATGTTCCGTATTACAATCCGGTGATTGTATTTGGAGCTTTGTGGCATCACGCAATTTCTCCGGTTATTTGGCACCACTCTCATCGGCATCATTTGTATTCAGGGGTGTATTGGTCATCGAGTATCAAACTCTCGGCCGCGTTCTACTTTGGCGATATTCGCTGGCGAGACCGCTATGTAGTTGTGTCTCATCGCCCCACTCGATTTTATGATTATGGTCATCGTACCAAACGCATCTACAGCAAAGAGTACCAACGCTGGCATCACAACACGCAATTTCGACGCGCCAATTACTCACGTAAAGTAGTGCGATCTGTTCCACAACGTCAAACGCAATGGCGGCAAGTGAAGGTCGACAAACATCGCGAGTTAACTCGCGCTGTGAATCAACAAGGCCGTGTAACGAAAAACAATGTTGTGGTAGATCGTCGCCAACAACAAAGCGCGCCTTCGAGCCGCCCCAATAGAGACTATAAAAAGCCAGATAAACAACATAAGACAAACCAGTCGCAGCCACCAGCGTCAGCGCAAAATCAGCAACGACAACGTCAACCCTCTGTTCGTCAACAGGACAAAACAAAGCGGGAAGTGGTTAAACAACGGCAATCTGCGCAGTCTCGCCAACCCAAGCACTCTCACAGAGGACAAGACTAAACCACTAACGTCTGGTTGAGCGATAAATGCACCTCACCAGACTTCCCTCATAACTTGGCTAGCCTGTTTAACAACTCAGGCGTATGATGCGCTTATATTTTGATGTCGAGTTGTGAACGGAGCAACATTTGAAATCAACGTTTGAGAAAACCTCAGATTTGCTGAGTACACGCGTGTTCACCTTATTTGAGCACACCTTCACCTTGGCTGACCTCATTATGGTACCGATAGTACTGATCATGGGATGGTGGGTGATACGAAAGTTGGCACACTTGGCTACCTTTCGATTGAGACAGTCCGGCGCTAGTCCAGACACAGTGCATCTCGTCAAACGCGTATTTTATATTGTTGCCCTTGCGATACTCGCGTTCACCATTTTAGAAATGATGAATGTCCCGTTAACCGCTTTCGCTTTCTTGTCGGGAGCCATTGCTATTGGGATAGGTTTTGGCGCACAAAACATCATTAATAATTTTATCAGTGGCTGGATCCTCATGTGGGAAAGGCCAATACGCATTGGCGATTTTCTAGAGGTTGACGGTACCAGAGGAAAGGTAGAAGCCATCAATACACGGTCTACGCGGATTCGTCGGACCGATGGTGTTCACATGCTTATTCCGAACAGCAAGCTCTTAGAAAATACCGTGGTCAACTGGACACTCATTGATAATCTAACACGCACTACGGTGCGCGTTGGTGTGGCTTACGGCAGTCCCTGTAAAGAGGTTGCCCGTTTAATTCAAGAAGCCGTTACTATCCAACCCGATATTCTTACTGATCCAGAGCCGGTCGTAATTTTCGACGATTTTGGCGATAACGCGCTCGTGTTTGAAGTGTATTTCTGGGTTAATGCAACCGTTGAGCGAGACTTACGCGTTATCCGCAGCCAAGTTCGCTTCACGATTGAAGAATATTTTAACAATGCAGATATCGTCATTGCCTTCCCTCAACGCGATGTGCATCTCGACGGTTCACTTACCTTGGTTCGCAGTCCGAAGGATAAAACTCAATGACAAACGGCGCTTTTTTATGGGCTTATCTCATCCGTCAAGATGGTAGCAGTCAACCCATTGACGTGGCACAACTGCCCTATTCACCACAAGACAATGAATACGTGTGGCTGCATGTTCAAACTGATGTTGAAGATGCCAAAGACTTACTGGAAAAGATTGAGCTTAATGCCGCAATTATTGACGCGATTACGGCACCAGAAACACGCCCTCGCGCAATGCCGTTAGATCACGGCGCCTTGATGTATTTACGTGCGATAAACAAAAACCCCGATGCAGACCCTGATGACATGGTGTCTTTACGCGTTTTGGTTGGTGAACGCATTATCATAACCGGCCGTAGAAAACTCAGAAGCGTGCTGTCGATACAAGATACGCGCAAGCTCGTCGAGTCTGGTGAAGCGCCCGTTTCTCCGTCAGAGTTACTGTTGCAGACCATCGACTATATCGCTGACCGAATTCACGAGACGGTAGATGAAATGGATGACCGACTGGTCGAATTTGAAACAGCCTTAGGGTTAAACAAACAAGACAGGTTAGCGCTTGCGAATCTGCGGCGCCAAGCGGCAACTATCCGACGTTACTTGGCCCCTCAACGCGATGCGCTCGATGCACTGTTTCGCATTCAAGGGCTACTGTCAGATACCCAAGCGTTTGCTTTACGGGAACAAGCCGACAGAATGGCTCGTTACGTAGAAGATTTGGACTTATTGCGCGAACGAGCCATCGTATTGCAAGACGAGTTACGCAACCAACTCGCTGACCAACAGGGTATGCGTATGTATGTGCTGTCGATGGTAACCGCGATATTTTTACCCCTGTCCTTTCTTACCGGTGTATTTGGTATGAACGTAGGCGGGCTACCCGGTACAGAATCAACCGACGCCTTTACAATACTCATGGCGAGCATGGGTATACTGGCGATATTTATGTTAGTGGCGATGTTGTGGCGACGGTGGCTCTAACCCTGTCTTATTCTTTAGTTCAGATTTCATTTTTTTAGCGAGCGTTTTTTAGCAAAACCTGTAAGCTCGCCTAAACTAAATATAAGCAAATGAAGTATAAGCACATCTCATTTATTGATGCGCATTATTAGCGAGGGTTTAACGTGCACATTTGGGTAAGCGACGGCCACAAAGTTTTTCGGGTTGTACTCATCGTACAATGGATATTATCGGTCATTATTGGGCTAGTAACCGGTGAGTTATTTATTGCCTTTGTTCTCGGGCTACCGATTGTGCTAGTGCCGTTATTCCTCAGTTTCAATATGCCCAACCAAGCCATTAGCCGCCACGCTATTGGGATAGGCGTTCAGCTGCTCACGGCGCTGCACATTCATCAAGCCTTTGGTTTGATAGAAGTACACTTTGAAATCTTCGCCACGTTGGCAATGCTGGCGTATTTCCGCGATTGGAAAGTTATTGCATCCGCGACACTCATTGTCGCGGTGCATCATATTAGCTTTTTCTTGCTTCAATCATCCGGCGCTCCCGTGTTTGTTTTCGAAGCCGGCCATGTCACCTTCAATATGTTATTGATTCACGCAGCATTTGCCGTTGTCGAAGGCGCAGTGCTGATGGTTATGGCCCATCGTTCACTCATGGAAGGCCTAGGCGCGGCAGTGTTAAGACAAACCATCAAAGACATCACCGCCGACCCACAAGCGGTGAAACTCAACATTGAAATTGACCGCTCTTTGCCAACACTGAAAACATTTGGTGTCTTTCTCGACAGTGTGAGAGAACTTGTTAACGACGCAGGTAAGCTAGCTGCCGATGTGGCCAACACCAGTCAGTTTATTGGTCAGTCAACGACAGAACTCAGCGCCCAAGCAGGCCAAAGTAATCAAGAAACCGCACGTATTTCGGCGGCTACCGAAGAAATTGCCATGTCTTTCAAAGAAGCGTCAGAAAAAACCCATGAGGCCAGTGAAATGACAGAAGGCGCTAAACAAAGTACTGACCTGTCCCGCTCCTCAGTAGACAAAACTCGTGCAACGGTTGCGTCTTTGAATACAACGCTGAACAAAGCGGCAACGACGAATGCCGAGCTTAACCAACGCTGTAGCGCCATTGCTGAGTCGATGCGCTCTATCACGGCTGTGGCAGAGCAAACTAACTTACTGGCACTTAACGCGGCCATTGAGTCTGCAAGGGCCGGTGAGCATGGCAGAGGGTTTGCTGTTGTTGCTGACGAAGTACGTACACTTGCCATTCGTTCAAAAGAAAGCGCTGACGAAATTACCACGATTACTGAGCAATTGGTGGCTAATACCGCCGACGCCGTAAAGCAAATGGAAGATTGTATATCACTGGTTGATCAAGCAGTGAATGACGCCGATGACGCCTCGGGTGCAATGCACAGTATCATGGAGCAAATTAATCAAGTTTCGGCAACGATGCAAAGTATCGCCACTGCAGCTGTCGAGCAGGAAAGTGCCTCCAATGATATTGCGATAGGCACAGCAACCATTCACGAGCTATCAGAATCCAGCGCGCAAACATCGAGAGATTTAGACGCAAGAGCCAAAGCCCTCGCCGACAAATGCCAGACGATGCAAGCAAACCTCAACCGCTTCATCCTTTAAGTCTGGATGTCGAAAACCGCCTCATGGGGCCTGTTATTGTTGTGGGTTATCACCATGCTAGCAGGCCTAATCTATTTTGGCTTGAATCAACTCAGATTATTCGACCCCAACCAGTTACTCGCTCAAGCCGCTGTTTCGCAAGAGTTCGACCAGCAGTTTGTGAATATGTTGCAGGAACAAGGTGTTGAAGCCGGCTCGGTTGTGCATTTTAACAGTGACGAACGATGTTACTGCCAAACCTTGGTCAACCCGCATGTCGCTTCATTGGCAGCTTCGTTACCCACCTATAAATCGGTTAACATCAAGGTGTCGTCTGACAGCCCACTGGGCGCGGTATTGCCTTCAACTCCCGCCATTGCGGTTATCGATCAACAGGGCCAACTTCGCTATTTAGGCCCATACGCAACAGGGTATGGTTGCTTTACTGGCGATGACCTCACATCGTACGTATCACAGTTAGCAAATAAAACTCCCTACTTGGGTGCCGTGATCAACAGCGAAGCCGAAGGGTGCTTTTGTAGCCTTGGGGATTAATTAAAGTTTTCGTCGCCATGCAACCCCTTAATATGAGCAACAACGCTTCGGCCTAAAGCACTGAGGTCATAACCACCTTCTAGCATACTCACCATACGGCCATGACACACCGCATCTGCCACCTCTCTTAGCTTCAGACTGATCCAATGAAAATCGGCTTCCCTCAAACGCAAATGCCCCATAGGATCTTCTGCGTGCGCGTCAAACCCTGCGCTAATTAAAATTAATTGCGGATGAAAGTTACGCAATGCGTCAAACCAATAATTCACTTTCTCTCTAAACTCCGGCCCCTGTGCGCCTGCCGCGAGTGGCGCGCACAATATATTACTCGCAGAAACCGGAAAGCCAGAATGAGGATAAAAGGGGTGCTGAAAAGACGTACACATCATGATTTGCTTGTCACCACCGATAATATTTTCAGTGCCATTGCCGTGATGTACGTCAAAATCGATAATGGCTACACGCGAAAGGTCATACTGCTTCAAGGCATAGCGCGCAGCCACCACAATATTGTTGAATAAACAAAAACCCATTGCGTTGTCATATTCAGCATGATGTCCGGGCGGGCGAACCGCACAAAACCCTTGCCGATTTTCGCCTGCCATTACCCAATCAACAGCATCACAACCCGCCCCGGCTGAATATAACGCAGCGCTCAGCGTAATGGGTGTCATCCCAGTATCTTGCTCTAACCAAATCACGCCAGAATCGGGGGAGCGTTGAAAAATGCTGTCTACGTAATACGGGTCATGCGCAAGCGTGAGATATTCACGCTTTATTTTTTTTGCGTCCGCGTGGTGGCACACCATTTCTAACCCAGATGACAACAACTGATCATCAATAGCGTACAAGCGGTCGGGGTTTTCTGGGTGAGTCGGGTCGACATTGTGATTAGTACAGTCTTTTCCCCTAAAGATCTTTACTGTCATAACGCCTCCTGTAACCGCAATACCAACTCGACTTCCGTGGGGTCTTCACTCAACAAACGTTTAAAGTTTGCGTGCTCGAAAA
Source organism: Alteromonas sp. ABE4_545 (assembly GCF_056161325.1). Lineage (NCBI taxonomy): Bacteria > Pseudomonadati > Pseudomonadota > Gammaproteobacteria > Alteromonadales > Alteromonadaceae > Alteromonas > Alteromonas sp. ABE4_545. Next base: position 10,272 of record NZ_JBSWYY010000024.1, on the reverse strand, counting down.
TACCAATCATTGGGTGGTTTTCAGCCCGGCAAAAAGCCATCATTTTGTTGATCCCGCGCTTGCGAGCAATATTAATTAACTCATTCAGCAGTGTCTTCGCCATGCCTTTTCCCTGCTGCGTTTCTCGGGTAACAAACGCGGCCTCACAACTGTTGTCGGCGGGGTTATAGTAAAAACGCCCCACTGCGTGAATGGTTATTCTTGAACCTTCTTGCTTTACAATACAAATAGCTGCATCACTACTTTGGTCGACACTAACCAAATTACACGACTTTTCACGCGACATTTGTTTGGGGTCATAGTTGTACCGCAATCTCAATGTTTCTTTGGTATGTGAATAGAAAAACTCTTGCAACCGTCGCTCATCAGCAGGGTTCAATGGACGTAGATAAAACGTCTCGTCATGAATCACCATTTTCTTCAGCTGTATCGCCCCAAGTTCTGGGATATCGGTTGGGTATTTCTCTTGATAATGAGGTACCCAATAGTTCTTTCGTACATCGGCTAGCAGCTGCGCGCGAAATTTAGGGTGAGCTACGCGAATTAGTTCCATTGCCCGCTCTCGGATGCTCTTACCTTTCAACGACGCAATACCGTACTCTGTTACCACATAATGCACGTTACCCCGAGATGTCACTACCCCCGCGCCTTCTGTAATACACGGTTTAATACGCGATATGGTTTCGTTTTTTGCCGTTGAAGGTAAAGCGATAATCGGCTTACCACCTTTGCTCATGGATGCCCCAGATACAAAATCGACCTGACCGCCAATTCCACTGTAAAAATCGTACCCTAGCGAATCGGCCACCACCTGACCTGTCAGGTCAACCTCTAGTGCGCTGTTAATGGCAATCATGTTGTCGTTTTTGGCAATATTGGTTGGCTTATTTACGTAGCTGCTAGGGTAAAATTCGATGTGTGGATTATTATTCACAAAGTCATACAACTTACGGCTACCAACACAGAAGCTCGTAACAATTTTCCCCGGGTGAAAGGTTTTTCTGCGGTTGGAAATTGATCCCGATTCAATCACGGCCATAATGCTGTCAGTCAGCATTTCAGAATGAATACCTAAATCTTTGTGATGATATAGGTACTTGAGTGTCGCACTGGGTATTTTGCCAATACCAAATTGCAAGGTAGCGCCGTCTTCAACCAACATAGCGACATATTGACCAATTCGCTCGGTCACACTATCAATGGGTGGCGGTGCGATTTCAGGTAATGGCGCCTCAGCTTCTATGCAGGCGCTAAATTCGCTAATGTGCAGGTAAGAATGGCCACTTGTACGTGGCATAGCGGGGTTAATCTGCGCAATAACTACTTTGGCGTGCCGTGCTGCCGACATACAAATGTCTACTGACACCCCTAATGAACAATAGCCAAAATCATCGGGCGGGCTCACCGTCACCAAGGCCACGTCTAAAGGCAAAGTACCATCGTGAAAGAGCGATGAAATTTCGGAGAGGAAACAAGGCGTATAGTCTGCTCTTCCTTGATCTACCGCCTCGCGAACTGTATCGCCACCAATAAAAAATGTATTCACTTTGAACAGGTGTTTGTACTGTTCTTCAGCCCATCGCGTATCGCCCAATGCTAACATGTGGACCATTTCAATATCGCTCAAGCCTTTGCTATGCGCTATTAGGTCATCGATCAACGCATAAGGCACACCGGCATTGCCGCCTACAAATACACGGCTACCTGATTTAACAAGTTGTGGCCAATCTGGCTTTGGTGGTAAGGCAACAGTCATAGAGTCACTCCTGAGTCTTGTTGACCATAGTGTGCCACATTCTGTGTAATCTGCCTTAGTCACATAGTCTTATCTTGACCAGAAACAAAAAAGCCAGTGTAAAAACACTGGCTTTCTTGTATCAGCGGTAAACCTACTCTCGGTGGAATAACCGCTCGACCATAACAAAGAACATGGGTACGAAGAATATAGCCAAGAACGTGGCGGCAAACATACCACCCATTACGGCGATACCAATCGCATTCTGTGCCGCAGCACCCGCACCACTCGAAATTGCAAGCGGTGTCACCCCTAAAATAAAGGCCATTGATGTCATGAGTATTGGACGGAAACGCTGTTTTGCAGCTTTCGTTACCGCAGTGAGTAAGTCTTCGCCTTGCTCTAGCAACTCCTTCGCAAATTCTACGATCAATATTGCGTTTTTCGCCGCAAGTCCAACTGTGGTTAAGAACGCCACTTGTAGATACACACCATTCGGCAAGTCAAACAAGTACGCAGCAACCACAGACCCAAGAATACCCAGGGGCACCACTAAAATAACAGCAAAAGGTACCGACCAGCTTTCATACAATGCCGCTAAGCACAAGAATACAACCATGATAGAAATGGCATAAAGCATTGGCGCTTGTGAGCCAGCTTCTTGTTCTTCATAAGACAAGCCGTTCCACTCATAGGCAAATTGACCCGGCAATTGCTCTACCAGTTTTTCCATCTCTGCCATCGCTTCACCAGAAGATACGCCTGCTGCAGGGCTTCCTTGAATATTCACAGAAGAAACCCCGTTAAAGCGCTCTAGTTTTGGCGAACCATATGTCCAATGCACGCTTGAGAAAGCATTGAAGGCAACCATGTCACCGTCGCTGTTGCGCACATACCACTTATCAATGTCGGTCGGTAACATACGGTGTTCTGCATCGGCTTGCAGATATACCCGTTTAATTCGGCCATCATCAATAAAGTCATTCACATAGCTCGAACCCCACGCAATTTGCAGGGTGTTGTTAATATCGCTTAACGACACCCCCAACGCAGAGGCTTTTTCACTGTCGATGTCCACTTTGAATTGCGGTACATCGCTCAACCCGTTGGGTCGAACGCCCGCCAGTTTTGGATTTTGTGCAGCCATGCCCAACAATTGATTACGCGCATTCATCAAGGCTTCATGCCCTTGGCCGCCGCGGTCAACTAACTGCATATTAAAACCTGTGGCGTTACCAAGTTCTTGAATTGGCGGTGGCACAATAGGGAACACGCTTGCATCTTTAATTTGCGACAATGCCATATAAGCTTGAGGCAATATGTTGAACACACTCTGGCTTTCATCCCGTTGGTCCCAGTCAATCAAGCGTACAAAACCCATTCCTGCATTTTGTGCTTGTCCTGCAAAACTAAAACCACTGATGGTAAACATGTGTTCTACAGTATCGCCATGTTGACCCATGAAGTAATCTTCTACCTTTTTCATCGACTCCAATGTTCGACCAGTTGTAGACGATGGCGGGGTGTTAACCAAGAACATCATAGAACCTTGGTCTTCGTCAGGAAGGAAGGCGCCGGGTAGTCGCATAAAGATCAATGCCATACCCGCTACCAACACGCCATATACGAGCAAGAAACGCTTGAATCGTTTTGCCATACCCGTAGTAGCCGATTGATAGCCGTCACGGCCTTTGTCAAACATGCGGTTAAACCAGCCGAAGAAACCGGTTGTTGGTTGACCTGAATGAGGTTTCAACAATGTGGCACACAGTGTAGGAGACAAAACAATGGCAACCAATACAGAGAACACCATGGCAGAAACAATTGTGATGGAGAACTGGCGATAAATAGAGCCAGCAGAGCCACTAAAGAATGCCATAGGAATAAACACGGTCGACAAGACCGCCGCAATTCCCACTAGTGCGCTGGTAATCTGCGACATCGACTTTTTGGTCGCTTCTTTCGGTGAAAGCCCTTCTTCGGCCATAATCCGTTCAACGTTTTCAACCACAACAATCGCATCATCAACCAGCAAACCGATTGCCAATACCATCGCGAACATTGTTAACACGTTAATAGTAAAGCCAAAGGCAGACAGCACAGCGAATGTACCCAAGAGTACAACTGGTACAGCAATAGTTGGAATAAGTGTGGCGCGCCAGTTCTGCAAGAACAGTAGCATCACCAAGAACACCAAAATGACAGCTTCGACCAGAGTTTGAACCACCGACATTATTGACAGTTCAATGAACGGCGAAGTATCAAGCGGATACACCACTTCTACGCCATCAGGTAAGTTTGACTTTAGCTCATTCACGCGTGCTTTAACGCGCTCTATCGTATCAAGTGCATTTGCACCTGTTGCTAAGCTTACTGCCATACCCGACGCAGGTTTACGCTTGTAGCGAGCCACATAATCATAAGACTCTGCACCCAATTCAACACGCGCTACATCACCTAAACGCACTTGAGAGCCGTCAGTGTTAACGCGTAAGACGATATTTTTAAAATCGGCTTCAGTGTGCAATAACGACTGAGCTTGGATTGTCGCGTTTATTTGTTGGTTATCGACGGCTGGCATACCGCCGAGTTGCCCAGCAGATACATCGGTATTCTGAACTTGCAGTGCACTTTGCACGTCGACAGGTGTTAAGTTATAGCTATAGAGTTTATTTGGGTCTAACCAAATACGCATAGAGCGCTGGGCGCCGAAAACACGTACGCTACCTACACCACTAACACGAGAAATCGGGTCGCGGAAACTAGAAACCAAAATGTCACTCAAATCAAATTGTGACAAGTTGCCTTCTTTTGCGTAAAAACCAATAACTACCGCAAAGCTGTCGTTTGATTTCGTTACTGTCACACCCATCTGCTGCACAGTGGTTGGCAATAAAGACACGGCTCCCTGCACTTTGTTCTGGGTTTGTACTTGAGCGATATCTGGGTCAGTACCCGGCTCAAAAGTTAGCGTAATAGACATGCTTCCGCTCGAGCTGCTGGCCGAGAAGTAGCGTAGGTTATCTATTCCAGAAAGGTTTTGCTCAATAACTTGCGTTACCGAGTTCTCCACACTTTCAGCAGAAGCCCCTGGGTAGGTCGCGCTGATGGTCACCGAAGGTGGTGCAACCTTGGGGTATTGTTCAATTGGCAGCGTACGAATCGCCAGAATCCCTGCCATCATTGTAATGATAGCCAGTACCCAAGCGAAAACAGGACGCTCTATAAAAAAACGAGCCATATAATTGAGTTCCTGTTAGTGTGCAGCCTGAGAAGACTGACCATTATTCCAAGGTGAAGGCGTCACGGTCGCGCCTGCGCTGATCTTTTGATAACCCGCAATAATGACCGTTTCGCCTGCATTAATGCCGCTGTTCACTACATAGCTATCTTTATATACGCGAGACACAGTGATTGTACGAGGCGTTGCTTTATTGCTGCTGTCTACAACCCAAGCCACTAGGCTACCGTCTGGTTGACGCATTGTCGCTCGTTGAGGGACAAGCAGTGCAGAAATTGTTTCAACTTCAATAGACGCGCGCACAAACATACCAGGTAACAACACACCATCAGGGTTTGGCATGAGTGCTCGCAACGTTATAGCGCCAGTGCTTTCGTCAACGGTCACTTCAGAAAACTCCAACTCACCTTTGTGCTCATACTTTTCACCGGTAGATTCATTGATAAGAATCGAAACTGGTAGTGCAGAGTTGTTTTTAAGCTTTTGTTGAAGACGCAGTGCTTCAGAGCCAGACTGCTGCATATCTACATAGATAGGATCAAGCTGTGTAATGGTGGCCAGTGGGTCTGTTTGATTAGAAGTAACTAACGTACCTTCAGTAAAATAAGAACGGCTAATACGGCCTGAGATTGGCGCGTAAACTTTAGTGTAATCTAAATCCACTTTAGCTAAATCGACAGCCGCAAGTGCAACATTAACCGCAGCTTTGGCTTGGTCTAATTCAGCCACAACGTCATCATAGTCTTGTTGGCTAATCGCGTTGGTTTTCAATAAGTTTTCATATCGACGTGTTTTAGCTTGTAGCGTTTTCACGTTTGCTTGTGCACTTTTCACGTCGGCTTCAGCACTTTTTAGATTCGCCGCGTATTGGGCATCATCAATTTGATAAAGCTGTTGGCCTTTTTCTACTTCGGCACCTTGCTTAAACAAACGCTCTGTAATTACCCCATTCACCTGAGGACGTACATTCGATTGTTTAAAAGCACTCACACGACCGGGTAGAGACAATGCTATATCGATCTGTTGTGGTTCGATTTTAAGTACATCAACACCCGGTGGTGGCATTGACATTTGAGCCGCAGCACCGCCATCGGACTGCTCAGAACACCCTGCTAACAAAATTAGCAGCGCTGACGCTAAAGTTAAGGAGAGTTTTTTCATGGGTGGTTACTTATAAGCAAATTAAAAATTCAGTACTGGACAACGGTTATTTTTCATTCTAAATTAAAAATACATACACGTATGTATGTTGTCAATTACAACTAAGTTAAGCAGTTAGAAAAATGCGCCGTACTAAAGAAGATGCAGAACAAACCAAAGAGGCCATTCTCGATGCCGCAATTGAGGTATTCTCAGAGCGCGGTGTTGCCAGAGCCACATTAGACCAAATTGCACGCGCAGCAAATGTGACCAGAGGGGCTGTGTATTGGCACTTCAGTAATAAAAAAGACATCTTCGACGCATTATTCGAAAGACTTCACAGTCCTTTTCTCCAAATAATATTAGACGATCTTGAGAACACAGACCCAAACCCAATCGAGCAATTGGAGACTCTGTGCGTTAAAGTGCTGATAGATTTAGAAAACGATATTAAAACAAGGCAGACTCTCACCTTGTTTATGCTCAAATGTGATTACTCGGGTGAATTAGCTGATTACAACAAACGTTATCAAGAACCCAAGCTAGACAAGCTCAATGCTTTTTCCCAATATTTTAGACGAGCGCAAGAGTTAAAACAGATTCCGTCAAACGTTGACCCAATGCTACTCACCAAAGCCTTAAATTGTTATATGCGAGGTGTGTTGTGCGAATATCTAGAAACTCCTGAGCTATTTTCAATTACCCATGACGCGAGAGCCTTAATGCGCTTATATTTCTCGCGTTTCGATAAACCTCGTGACTTCGCGGACCAAATGGACCGCATTTAATTGTCTTGCTCATAGCCGCGTTAGTTGTCGCGAAACCGTTTAATTCTGCTCACCGGTTTTGATAATTATCTCAGCAACTTCAATGAGCTTTAAACCTTTCTCCATTGCGCGTTTTTGTAATCGACGATGTGCTTGCTCTTCTGTTAGTCTGAGCGCCTGCATTAACAGCCGCTTTGCCCTGTCGATTTGTTTTTGATCGTTAATTGCCCGGCGCGTTTCATTTAATTCATCTGTCATTTTCTTGATATGTTCAGCTTGGCTGCGAACGAGATCGTAAAATGACTTACTGACACCTAAACCATTGGTATCATTGGTTGACACAACTTCGTGATCTGAGCCATGTAAACCTGGCATGCTTGGGTCAAAAAGCAACGTCAATGGTGAGCCTTGAGGTGGTTCTGCATTCGCGAGTTCACTCAATAACGACTGATGATTGTGCAGTTCAGTTTGCGCCTGTGTCACACGTGATGCTGATACTTTTAACAGCTTATTCGCCATAAAATCTTCAAGCGTGTGCATTTGGTCAATGCGTTGGCTGGCAACGTCGTACCACACTTCACTGATTTCCTCTGCGATAGGATCACCGTCAGACAGCCGCTGAATCATAGCTCTCAATTGAATCAACTGTGTAGTAGATGCGTGTTTTTCTAATTTTCGCCACATTGCTAATTCATCTGGCGATGCAAAGTCGACAAATACGCCGAAGCTGACTTCTTGTATTTCTTTAAGGTGATTGAGGCGTTCGCACAAACTCGCATTAAAATGGGTTTCGGCGAAACCAATTGCCCCCCATGCGCGCTCTTGTCCAGCATACTCTTTACCTTGCATAAAATTGAAAAGTGCCACAAGGATCTTGGTGATTTCAGGGTCATGCGCAACATCGGCTGCTTCAAAAACGATGGACAATAACCCCGCGATCAATCGACAATAAGCTTGTGTCGACTCAAGTGGTGTTATTTTTCCAGTTTCGCAGCGATACCTAAAGTCTTTCAGGTTATCAATACCATGCAACACAAAAGAGATGTTGTTTAACAGTCTCATACTACCAGCGTTAGACGCTAGGAAATGCTCATTTAAACTTGCACGCAGTCGCTGTTCGCTAGTGATACTTTTGCTAATTTGATCTTTGCGCTCTTGGCTAAAGCGCTGACATTTAGAACCAAGGAAAATATTACTCGCACCGCGCTCGCGCTGAAGTTGGTGAATAAAATCACTGACCGTAGTGACAACCTCACAGCTAAACGCCAATTGTTCTAATTCTTTAATTTCAGCATTTTTCGCGGCGAGAAGGAATTGTTCCGTTGCACTGCTGTACGCGCCCATGGGCTCTCCAAATATTGTGCACAACTTTCGATTTATAAGTTAAGCAATGGGTATTCCATAAGTTCGCAAATCGGAACAGATTCGAGAGGCTTACAGGAAAGGGCTGAGGCTACAGCCAGCAGATAACAGCAATGGATCGAACAACTTCTTGCACCATGCCAAGGCGCGATTGCACCCATATAGGTCATTGCACTATACGAGTTCGATTAGCACACTATAAGCCCACGAAAGCGTTTTCGCTTTGTCTGCATCTCCGCCTTTATCAGGATGGTACTTATGTTGCAGCTTCCGATATTGTTTTTTTATATCTTCCTTTGTGACGTTTTCTAGCGTATTAAATTGCATGGCTTCCAACGCTTCATCACGCATTTGAGGCAATATGGCATGCTGGGGTTTGATGTCTCCCATTTTAGCCCAAAAGTCATCGAGCATTTGTTCAACATCTGCTAATGATGTCTCGCTAAAATTTTTCCAATCTAGATAGTAGTCTCGCACGGGGTCGGTCAGCGAAACCTTCGTCGAAGTATCCGTAATAGGCTGTAATACGATTTTTGTGGTAAATATTGTCAGATGGCCTTTGTGGGCTGAGATCCATTTGTCTTGTAATGTATAAAGCGCATTAAAAAGCACGAAATGTGTTTGGAACATCACTAGGTTGTCTTCTAGCGCCTGTTTATCAAACACGTTATACGGCTCGTTTTGCAGAATTTTGAGTAATTGGAATTCAGAAATACCTTCTTTGAAGGTATCACCTAACGATTCTAATGAATCTATTAAATGTTGGTCCAATTGAGACAAAAGTTCACCTTCCCTATAGCTATTGCCACATAACGAACACTGCAGCAATGGCGATCAACACAAGCCCTATGACTTCATCACGTTTGATTGGGTGTTTAAGCCACCAAACTGCAATAAGTATAGTGAATAGTACCTCAACCTGCCCAAGTGTTTTCACATAAGCGACGTATTGCAGTGTCATGGCGCTAAACCATGCTATAGAGCCTAAGCAACTATAACAGCTAGTGCTGACTACCATGCCTTTTACACTAGCAAGCGCCCTAAACGTATTAGGTTTAGTCACCCATATATACACACTTAACAATAGTGTTTGTATACAGAGCACATAAAACAAAACCCAAGCTGAATTAAAGGGAAAAGGCAGGTCCAACACATGAGCTGCTTCTCTTACATACAGTGACGTCAAGGCAAATGACGCGCCGCAGGCTAGCCCAATTAGTACCGTTTTTATATTTAAGGTGCCTTTTTCCCTGATTCCACTCAATACAAATACGGCTATTGCCCCAATAACGATGCCTACCCAGCCCAGTAAGCTTAATTGGCTGCCAAAGAATAGCGTGCCAAGCACACCGGCCACCAACGCCTCACTTTTTGCTAAACCGGCACCAACGGCGAAGTTCTTTTGTTTAAACAACACCACCATTAATGATGTCGCGACAATTTGCATAATGGACGCAATTAAAACGTAGAACCAGAATGTGAGGTTATAGCTAGGGAGTTCCGCTGGTTCCCAACAATAAAGAATGCCCAAGTATAAGGCTGCGATAGGAGGGGCTAGAAGAAAACGCGATAGAGTAACACCTGCCGTTGGTACGCCTTGTTCACTGATCTTACTCTGCAATGCATTTCGGAAGGTTTGCATGATGACTGCAATAAAAGTAAGAATAACCCAGGTCACATTTTTGTCCGCTTTGTTGCTGTGTGATGCATACTAACATGAAGACAACAAGGGTGAGGGCTGATTATCGGCGACAGTGATTTAAGGTACGCCGAACGAAAAAAGCCCACTCAATCGAGTGGGCTTCATTCTAAATAGGAGCTCCGGTCCCCGGCAAGGGACAATGTGCTACTCTCACATGGGGATTAATTTCTCACCCAACTTTTTATGCGCCTAAACGAAAAAAGCCCACTCAATCGAGTGGGCTTCATTCTAAATAGGAGCTTGGCGATGTGCTACTCTCACATGGGGAGACCCCACACTACCATCGCCGCTAACGTGTTTCACTTCTGAGTTCGGAATGGATTCA